>NZ_JBYQFK010000007.1:0-153953 GCF_057837305.1 Lysinibacillus sp. RU7
ATCAAACTCTCCATAAAAGAATTTGAGTAAGCTCAAATTTGCTGGCATCATGTTTGATGTCCAAAATTTTGTTTCTTGTTCAGAAACATTTATTGTTAACGTTTTGCTTGTTCAGTTTTCAAAGTTCATTTTTAATTTGCTTCAACAGCAACCTTTATATCTTAACACTAACCTAAGTTTGTGTCAACAACTTTTTTTAAAAGTTTTTTGTCGTTATCTGCTTTCGATAGTGACTTTTAGTATCATACCATCGACTTTTTATGAAGTCAATGATTTTCTTTAAAACTTTCTTCATGTCTTAGCGACTTACTTATATTAGCACCACCTAATCATATTCGTCAACACTATTTCATAAGTTTTTTTGAGAAACTCATTTCTTTTTAAAATCTGCGCAAAAAAGGAGCATGCTAAACATGCGAAAAGTATTGATATTATTAGGTTTATTTACACTATCATTAGCTGCTTATTATTCTCTTCAAGATATTCGTATTCCCGTATTTTTAATGACAGAGGAGCCTAATGTAATTGTAAAAGGAAATAATGGACAGGTTCTGATAATAGAATTAGATTTTGAACATGATGGACTAGTAGAATTCATTACTTCCCCAAACAGTCGTAATACACTATTTTTGTTAGACGCTGATCTTATTGAACGAGCGGACCATCTTGTGGAGTTATTCAATACCTATCAACGTGCTACTGGATTATTAGGGGAGACGCTTGAAACAGTTGAGGAAGATATAGCTGTCTATGAAAATGCATTCGATAACAAGCCATTATGGTTTATGTTAAAAGGCTATATGTATGAAGACACATTAAAACGCACATTATTTGAACAGCAAATTAATATGATTGCCCCTTCTCTTGTTGTTCGCAACAATGTGTTACCTAAAAAATTGGAAAAAGGGACAATATTATCTTTGCCTGTATATAAGGAGACAAATGTAGATTTTACTCAATTTTCGGATTGGGTGGCTAAACAACAGTTTCTTTCTATAGAAGAAAGTCTATTTGGTTATTCACTTAAAACAAAACGTTATCCTTAAAAGAGACTGACCAGAAGTTGTGGTCAGTCTCTCTTCATTATTAGGATTGTTGCGCTGTTTGCTTTCGTGCTTTGCGGCGCTCCTCTAATTTTTTACGATCTTGCTCTGATTTTTCATTATACTTCGGTAACATTAATAACTGATACGCATTTACTGCGACAAGTGGGAATAATAATAGCGCAACATACATGTTAATATTGTCTTCACGCCCCATTAACGCAATAATCCATTCTAACGATGTAATGACAATCATAAAGAACATCGCTGAAATCAATACGTGTTTTTTGCCAGTCATGTTCACTTTTTTCATAGCAGTTGCAACTGCTGCGCCTACTAAAAATACTAATAAACCTATGTAGAATAGCCAATCTCCTACAGATTTAGCATCTGGTGCAAAGCGGAAAATCACTAAATCCACTAAGACAATGACAATTAAAAGTAATTGTACCCAGTTCCAGAGTGTTAACGTTTTAAAAACACCGACACCAATTTGATGCAGTGTGAGATAAGCAAAAAAACCAGCTTGCGCAATTACACTCATCGTAAAACCAAGTAAAATCATCCATGTAAAGGCAGCAATAAATTCGCCGAATTCACCTGCCACTAAATATGGTTGAAAGAAATTCCAGCGTATAAAAAGGCTTGCTACTGCTGTGACACCACCGCCAATTAGCATAGCTACTACAAAAAACTTAAACCAATTTCGTATCGTCACGACAAATTGTCCTCCGTTTATTCAATTTCCTCATCTTATTTTAACAATGCTTTTGTAAAAAAGCTAATGATGATGTGATTCCATACATATTATTCCCCGAAATGTGAACAATAATTGAAAGAGCGCTTTCACGGAAAGGAAGGGACTTATGCGGCGACTATTCATCTTATGTTGGGTAGCTTTAGTGTTAGTTAGTTGTTCAGGCGAAAATACGTCGACGCTATCTTATGAGGAAGTAAAGAAAATTATGGTAGACGCATTGCAAACAGAAGAAGGAAAAAAAGCGATACGACAATTACTTCAAGATCAAAGTTTTCGTGAACTACTTGTGCTTGAACACAGCGAAGTCGATACGGCGATGAAAAACACACTTCTCTCAAAAGAAGCGGAGGATTTTTGGAAAAAGACATTTGAAGACCCTAAGTTTAAAGAAACATTAGCCAAAAGCATGCAGGAACAGCAAGAAAAATTAATGAAAACTTTAATGAACGATGCCGAATATCAAAAAACATTAATCCAATTTTTTGATCAACCAGATATGCAAAAACAATTCGAGTCCATTTTAAAAGGGACCGAACTTCGAAAACAGATGGAGGACGTTGTAAAAGAAACGATTGAAAATCCATTAATGCAATCTAAATGGCAAGAGTTGATTCGGAAAAGTGGAGAGGAAGGTAGTTCTAAAGCAGGCGAATCTGGTGGCGGTAAAGATGGAAGTGGTGGAAAAGATGGTGGCAGTGGCGGTGGTTAAAACTACTGTATACAACACTTATAAAGTAAGCTGATGGCTGTTATTTACAACGAAGAAATCCCCCTCACTGAAAAATAGGTAGCGATTCTATTCATTAGAATCGCTACCTTTTATATGTAAAAAACTATCCACCCTTTATGGATGGATAGTGTTTAAATACAATTACTTTGTTAGCTTGTCAACGATACGTCCAGCGATTTCTAAATAGATTTTACCTGTTGGATGGTCTTCAGCATAAACAGACGGTGCAAAATCCTCATCTGCCCAGTCTGGTTGGCCTAAAGGAATTTGACCAAGTAAATCGGTACGTAACTCTTCGGCTAATTTTGGACCGCCACCTTGACCAAATACGTATTCACGTTCACCTGTTAGTTTGGACTCGAACCAAGCCATATTTTCGATTACACCAAGAATTTCATGGTTTGTTTGTAATGCCATCGCACCCGCGCGCGCTGCAACAAATGCTGCTGTTGGATGAGGTGTTGTGACAACGATTTCTTTTGAAGCTGGCAACATTTGATGTAAATCAAGCGCTACATCCCCTGTACCTGGTGGTAAATCTAATAATAAGTAGTCTAAATCGCCCCACTCTACATCACGGAAGAACTGATCTAACACTTTCCCTAACATTGGACCACGCCATACGATGGGTGCATTGTTTTCTACGAAGAAGCCCATCGAAATAACTTTTACACCCATGCGGTCGACAGGATAGATCCGGTCATTTTTTACAACCGGCATCTCTGTAATACCCATCATATCTGGTACGCTAAACCCATAAATATCGGCATCGATTAAACCGACTTTTTTACCTAGACGAGACAGCGCTACTGCCATATTGACTGACACCGTTGATTTCCCAACGCCACCTTTACCAGAGGCAATGGCAATAAATTGTACTTTAGATAATGGCGATAAAATATCTTGCGCCTCTGCTTCTGTCGCTTGGCCGCGGAATGCATCTAATACTTCTGGTGATAATTCTTCAAAGCGAATACCTACTGAAGCTGCACCATTTGCTTTTAATACCTCAACGATTTTCATTTGAAGTGTCATTTGTTCTGGTGTGTTTGTTTTTGCAATGGCAATTTTTACGCTAACAAATTGCTTGTCTTCCTTAATTGTTACGCTTAAAATGCCGCCCGTTTGCTCTAACGTTCTATGTAAAAAAGGATCTTCTAATTGTCCCAATAGTTCTCTGACTTGTTGTTCGTTCATCAAATTCATACACTCCCCCAAATTTTATATCCATTGCTAGTATATCACACTGCACTTCTAGTAGTACTGTGAGTTGCTTCACTCATACGACATATCAAAATAGTTTTCAATACCTTCAGCGATGGCGATGGCCATTTTTTCTTGATAGTTTTTATCTGCAAGTAACGCACTTTCTTCCGGGTTGCTCAAGAAGCCTGTCTCCACTAATACAGCAGGTACTTCCGTTTTTTTCAGTAAATATACTTGCTCAATCGCGAGTGCTTCCCTGTTTGTGTTTCCTAAGTCTTCTCGAATCGATGATTGAATCGCTTTAGCTAAGTATTGGCTTTGCTCATGTCCTGTTTTATGATAAAACACTTGCGCACCACGCCACTGACTATCTGGAATGGCATTAGCATGGACTGTGATAAATAAATCTGGTTGTGTGCTTGCAACAATCGATTGTCTTAGAAAGATATCTTGCTTTTTACGCTCTCGCAGTGTTGGATACTCTTCACCTGGTTTATGCTCGCTAATGACATCTCCATCTGTTGTACGTGTCATCACAACTTCCGCTCCAAGACGCGTTAACTGTCTTGCTAACTTTTGTGTAATTTCAAGTGTGACGTCCTTTTCGATGAGATCGCCATTTGTCGCCCCACCATCTATTCCGCCATGCCCAGCATCAAGCACGATTGTCACCCCACCTAGAGGCTCCGGTAAGAAAAAGCGCCTGTCCGATGCACTTGTTTCATACACAACGACGAGCATACAAGTACATAGTAATACAAGTACTGCTAACCAACGTCGCACATGTCCACTCTCCTTTTTCCATACTATACGTAAAAGAGAGTGAGTCTATGCATTATTCCATGGCGAGATGATTTTGTAATGTTGCGTAGAAACCACGTTGCTCCATTAATACATTGTGATTACCTGATTCTAAAATTTGCCCATCTTTTATCACCAGAATTGTGTCTGCATTTTCAATTGTTTTTAATCGGTGGGCAATCACGAAGCTTGTACGCCCCTTCATTAAGTTATTTAAGCCTTTTTGAATGTGTAATTCTGTCATCGTATCTACACTCGATGTCGCCTCATCAAGAATTAAAATATCGGGGTCTTCTAAAATGGCACGCGCAATCGCAATGAGCTGTCGTTGCCCTTGACTTAAATTCATACCACCGCTTGTTAGTAATGTGTCATATTGCTGTGGTAAATATTTAATAAAGTTATGGGCATACGCAATTTTCGCTGCCTGTTCTACTTCTTCATCTGTTGCATCCAGTTGACCGAACCGAATATTTTCACGTATCGTCCCAGAAAATAAGTATGTGTCTTGTAATACGACGCCGACATGGTCACGGACATTGGCCATTTTATAATGCGTAATCGGCTCACCATCCAACAAAATCCGTCCGCCTGTCGCATCATAAAAACGAGTAAGCAGTTGAATAATAGTTGTTTTGCCTGAGCCCGTTGGACCGACAATCGCTACCATTTCTCCCGCACTCACTGTGAAATCAATCCCACGTAGAATAGGTTTCCCTGTTTCATATTCGAATGCTACTTGTTCAAACTGGACATCCCCGTTAAAGCGATTCTTTTCTTTCGCATCTAGTTTGTCCGCCACTTCTTCTTGTTCGTCTAAAATTTCAAATACACGCTCAGAACCAGCAATGGCTGATTGGAATGTATTGAGTAAGTTGGATAACTGATTAATGGGCCGGAAAAATTGACGCGTATAGGTGACAACAGAAGCAATGATCCCAATTGTGACATCACCTTTCACAGCTAAAATGGCCCCTACACCAATGACGAATCCTGTACCCAAGTTATTCATAAAGTTATTCATCGGCCCCATAAAGCCGGAGATAATATCTGCACGCATAGCAGATGTTCGTAAGCGTTCATTCGCCACTGTAAACTCTGCTACCGTTTGCTTTTCTTTGCCAAACAATGTTGTAATATCAGAGTTTGAGATAGTTTCTTCTATATAACTATTTAACTGACCTAAATCACGTTGCCGCGCTATAAAATTAACACTACTACGCTTGATGATTTGTTTTGTTACCCAGACGATGAATGGAATCACTGTTAATGTCACAATGGCTAAAATCCAGTTCAAGTAGAAGAGTACAAAAGCCGTGCCAATAATCATTAATAAAGAAGAAATAATTTGTACAACGCTTTGCGATAATGCGGCATTTAAATTATCAATATCGTTTGTCATACGACTCATTAAATCGCCCTGCTTACGCTTGTCGAAAAATGATAACGGTAAGTTTTGCAGTTTTGAAAATAATTGTTGGCGTAATTGGCGAATTGTTTTCTGTGAAATACGAATCATTACATAGGATTGTAGCCATGTAAATAATGAATACACTGTGTATACAACCGCTAGAACGATGGACATGCGAATCGCACCGCTCACATCGAATGTTAAAATGTATTCATCCGTAATAACACCGACTAAATACGGACCGATTAAGCCAAGTAATGAACCCATCATAACGAGAAAGGTTGCTACAAACATCCCTATTTTTTGCTGGCGTAAATAGCTCCATATACGTAGCAAGGTCTGTTTTTGATTTTTAGGCTTTACGACAGGTCCGTTAAACCTTCCGCCAGGATGCCCCATTGGTGGTGGCGGTCCACCTGGTCGATTATTCACTTACCGTCCCCCCTTTCTCTATTTGTGTGCGTACGATTTCTTGATATAAATCACTTGTTTCGAGTAATGCCTCATGTGTTCCACTCGCAGTAATGCGCCCATCATCCATGACAAAAATTTGATTTGCATGACGAATGGAAGAAACTTTGGATGACACGATAAATTTCGTTGCCTCCGCAAACTCAGATTGAATTGCTTGTTGGATTGTCTTTTCTGAGATACTATCCACTGCACTTGTCACATCATCTAAAATAAGGATGGCCGGCTTCCGAATAAACGCACGTGCCATTGCCAGACGTTGTTTTTGTCCACCCGATAAATTAGTTGCCCCTTGTGTTAGTAGGTGCTCTATGCCTGCTGGTAGCTTCTCCACAAATTCTGTTGCACAAGCAGCTCGTATGCTGTCGGCAATTTGAGCATTTGTTGCAGCTTCCTCTCCGTAGCGGATATTGTCAGCAATCGTTTTGGAGAATAGGGTTGCCTTTTGCGGTGCAAACCCAATCGATTCACGAAGCTGCTGTAAATCGTATTGTTGGATGGGAATCCCGTCAATTTTAATCATTCCTTGATCGGTATCAAATAAACGAGGAATCATTTTTACAAGCGTTGATTTCCCACTACCGGTCATACCGATAATGCCGACTGTTTCTCCTGCTTGCACAGTAAAAGACAGTTCCTTTAGTACAGGTTCTGTTTCTTTACTATAAGAAAAACTTACATTTTCAAACACTACATCTCCACGTACTAAATGATGTACTGGTTGTTGAGGGCTCGTTACTTCTGTTGTTTCTTCTAATACTGAAACGATACGCTCTGCGCTAGGGATAGCACGGGCAAGCTGTACGAGTACCATTGAAGAACTCATTAGCCCATTCATCACCATCATCAAATAGTTTGTAAACGCTAAAATAACGCCAATTTGAATCGTATTATTTTCTATTTTAATAGCACCTAACCATAATGCAGCCACGATACCCATATTAATGACGAACATCGAGAACGGGGCTAAAATCCCAATGATTTGATCCGCATGAATAGTCCGTTTCATCAGCTGTCTATTGATAGTAGCAAACTGTTCCATTTGATGCTGTTTCCGGTTATATGCTTTCACTACACGGATGCCCGCTAAATTTTCTTGCACTTTTGTATTCACTTGATCGACAACCTTTTGGACACGATAAAATAGCTTACCTGATATCATCGTAAAGAAGTACACGCAAATCGCTAAAATCGGTACAACAACGAGTAGAATAGCAAAGAGCTCCCGTGCGGTGAAATATACCATGACAATCGCACCGATAAAGAGCATCGGGCCACGCACAAAAATCTTCAATAACATCGTAAGCGCACGCTGTAGCATTTCTACATCGCTCGTTAAATTTGTAATGAGTTTACCGAGCGTAAATTGATCCTTACTACGATTTGAAAAGTATGTAATCGTTTCATATAAATCATGTCGTATATCCGCAGCAAAATTGATAGCTGCACGTGATGCATAAATGGAACATCCGATACCGCCAATCAGCCCGACAATTGCGGCGCCAATCATGAAACCAAACATGGTCACAATATAAGCTGTATCACGTTGTGCAATGCCGTTATCAATAATTAACTGTAAGATGGTTGGCTGCACTAAATCCATCGAAACTTCTAAAAGCATCATAAGTGGTGCAATAATAGCAAAGACAACATAAGGTCTTAAATACTTTATTAGCTTTAAAACAGCTCGCAAAATGTTTCCCTCCTTTTCCCTTCAAAATGTTTCACGTGAAAAAATCCCTCAAACATCCGCCTGAGAGATTGGATTGTTACAAGTCACTTACTCCTCACTAGTACCTGTATCATCCATGTTACTCTTCTACTGTTTCCTCGATCATTTCAGCTAACGCAAATGCGGCTTTAAAATCGTTCATAATTGCTTCTGTCGCCTTCAATTCACCCGCAATAATTGGATGAATAGACTGTAATTCCACACATTCTAATTGTTTTTTTAATGTGTCCTGTTTTACCATTAACTGCTGATAGAAGGCAAGGGCTCTGCCACGTCGAAACGTTTGCGCACCATGATGCCCCCTTTTCCGCCTACCATGTCTATGTTCTTCTTTAACAAATCCTTCTTCATGTTCTTTTTGCATTACATCGCCTCCTGAATACAATTGTATACAAATGCATTCTTTTGTTCAATAATCCATGCCCTTCTAAGTAAACCTCTATATACAAAATTGCAAACATTCCATATTTAAAGAGCATTTTTGTTATATAGTAGAATTAGTAGATTATTTCACTATTCTTACTAGACTAATATAGAAATGGGGGGATTGCATGAATAGCAAATTAAAAGCCGTTGTGGATTCAATTGATATTTATCAAGCAACCTATCCTGAAGATGCTTGTGTACTCATTTTTGATACAGAAAAAGTCGTTGGGTATAAACGCGGGAAAATGGTCGATTTAAATATTAGAGTCGGGGAAACCATTGACATGCACAAAAACACAACAAGTGTCCGCGCAATGAAAAGCGGACAATTTCTCCGAGAAGAACGAGGGGCGGAACTATTTGGATTTGCCTATATCGCCTCTGCATGCCCTATTTATGATGAGGGCAAAATCGTTGGGGTCGTGACTGGGGTAATTTCGAATGACCGTGTCCATCATATGCGAATTGTCGCAACAGAGCTTTCAAGCGCCGTACAGCAAATGTCCGCTACAACAGAGGAATTAACACAAGCTAGTACCCATGTATCCAAGCGTATGGAAGACTTATCGGCATTTGCTCATACAATGAATAACGATATCCAGCAAATTAACAAAATCGTCAATACTGTGAAAGATATTTCAAGAAAATCACAAATTTTAGGATTAAATGCTTCTATTGAGGCTGCACGCTCAGGCATTCATGGTAAAGGCTTCGCCGTCGTCGCAGAGGAAATTCAAAAAATGGCGCAAAGTAGTACAGAAAGTGCCGAGAGCATTATGAAGGAACTCGAGAACATTACAAAATCGATGAGTTATGTAAATGAATCCACGACACAAATCGTCGCCTTTACACAGCAGTATACAGCAAGTATGCATGAAATGAATGAGGCGTACACAAATATGAACCGGATTGGTACTCAGTTAATGGATTTGAGCGAGGTGGATTAATACAATATAAACACACTACAGCTTATAGCAAAAATAAAGGAGCCATCCTCCACTGGCTTGGATAGCTCCTTTCAACTTATTCACTTCATACTTCGTAAATACCTAAAGAAACACTATTGTCAAACTCCCCTTTGTTTCTCCCCTCACCTAATTCCATCTTTCATACTTTTATAGAGAACCGGTCTTCATTTCTTTCCCAGCTGTTGCGTTCCTTTTTATTACTTTCGCGAGCATCATGCCCCCAACAGAAATAATCAAGCACACAGCAAGGATGCTGTATTGAAAACGAATCGTTGGGATTCCCGCAACCTTACTAATGGAGTCAAGGACGACAGGGGATAAAAATTGCCCGACATAAATCATACTCGATACAATGGAGATGACCCGGTCACTTAATGATGGATCGATACTGCTTAATACTTTGACATTGATTAGCGGGAAAGTGATACCTTGCCCAAAACCAATTAAGCAAACACTAATTAATATGACAGGGATAGAATGCGTAATCGATAAAATACCAAAGGCGACACCCATCGATAAAATCCCTGCTAACATTAAGAAGTTCTTAAATAGTACTTGCAAACGAATGAGAGTCAAGCTCGTAATCATCCCACCTACTGTCGTAAAAGCCATGACTAACCCTGCAGTCTGTGAACTTCCTAACTGGCTCTGTTGGAGGTACAATGCCATATTGGTAGCAATCGCATAGTAAGCGAGCATAATGCCGCATGCAGCAAAGGCTAGCCCAAATACAAATAACGGTATTTTCGCTTTCGCTTCCCCCTGCCTTTGCTCCAATGGCTTATTCTTCGGTAAATATAAGAAGACAAGAAGAAAAATGCCCAATCCCATCCAATACACATTGAACGGCACACGCCAGTTAAAGGACGCAAGATAGCCGGCTAAAAGCATCGTAATGATCCCACCTACATTACTAAACGCTGTGTTGTACCCCATCATTTTCGTTTGTTCTTTCCCTTGAAAATGATCACTGATTAACGTAAAGGAAAGCGGCATCACAAGTCCAACCCCAGCGCCTAATAACATCCGAAATGCCAGGAGTACTTCAATCGTATTTGAAAACTGCGCACCCACACCACTAACAACGTAAATCACAAGCCCTAATAAAACGATGGACCGTTTTGATATTTTCTTCGTTAAATAGCTTGAAAGAAACGAAAAAGGAATAATCATTAATGACGGTACTGTTAAAACAAGTTTAATCAGTATAGGGTCCGCCTCCGAAAAATGTGCAGCAATTAACCCAAGCGCTGGCGAAATGGCCGCTCCAGCCATGACAGTTGCCGTCGCAATAGAAATAATAGTCGGCTTCAACATTCGATTCATTAAATCAACCTCCTTCATTACATTATTTTACTTAACCACTAAATTAGTTAGTACCCTAATTAAATAGTAACCACAAAATAAAATCAAGTTCTTGATTTTATTTTATTTGACGATAAACAGATTCATTAATATAATTAGTACACTAACTAAAAGCAGGAGGCATCACTATGGTAGAAAGGGAGATTCGCGAATTACTACAAACAATCGCCATCCAAACTCGCAAAAGTTACTCCAGTCAACTTCGAGAATTAGGGTTATATATCGGACAAGAACTCGCACTATACCATTTATGGCAGCAGGACGGCATTACGCAATCCCAACTGAGAAATAAGTTAGGATCCGAAGCCTCCACTGTAAGCACCATGCTGAAAAAATTAGAACAGGATAATATCATCTATCGCGAGCATGATGCGACAGATTCTCGAATTAGCAAAGTGTATCTAACCGATAAGGGAAGACAGCTAAAAGAACCCATCACAGCAATCTGGGAAAAGCACGAACAGAAAATGTTAAACGGAATTTTACCAGAGGAGTTATTGCTTATGAGGCGAATTCTACAACAAATGGAAAACAACCTTTCGTCAGCAGAATAAAAAGCGGAAGCTATTGATTCCTTTCATTAAAAAATCACTGCCTTGTCTTGAATAAACATAATGAGGAATAAACCTTGGCATACTATAAAGCATCCGTTCAACTTAAAAATCCTTCTTCCAATTTGAAGAAGGATTTTTATATATAGAAAAAACCTCCCAAGACAAAAGCCTTGAGAGGTTGGAAGTTCTGTATGCGTAAAATTAACGTTTTGAGAACTGAGGTGCACGACGAGCGCCTTTAAGACCGTATTTTTTACGTTCTTTCATACGAGCGTCACGAGTAAGTAAACCAGCAGATTTTAACGCTGGGCGGAAATCTGGGTCAACTTGTAATAATGCACGTGCGATACCGTGACGGATTGCACCAGCTTGACCAGTGAAACCACCACCGTTTACGTTTACGTGGATATCATAGCTACCTAAAGTTTCAGTTGCTACTAATGGTTGTTTAATTACTTCACGTAATGTTGCGAATGGAACGTAATCTTCAACATCGCGTTTGTTGATAACAATTTTGCCTTCGCCTGGTACTAAACGTACGCGAGCTACTGAGCTTTTACGACGACCTGTGCCGATATATTGAACTTGTGCCAAGGGTATATCCTCCTCTTTATATTATATTATCCGCGAAGCGTATAGCTTTCCGGTTTTTGTGCAGCATGTGGGTGCTCTGCTCCAGCGTAAACGTTAAGTTTACCGAACATTTTGCGACCTAAAGAGTTTTTAGGAAGCATACCTTTAACTGCTAACTCAATCATTTGAGTTGGGTATTTTTCTTTCATTTCACCAGCAGTACGTTGTTTTAAACCGCCTGCGAATTGAGTGTGACGGTAGTAAATTTTACCTTCTAATTTGTTACCTGTTAACTCAATTTTGTCAGCGTTGATGATGATTACGTGATCACCAGTATCAACGTTTGGTGTGAAAGTTGGTTTATGTTTACCGCGTAAAATTGCAGCTACTTCAGAAGCTAAACGTCCAAGAGTTTGGCCTTCTGCGTCAACTACTAACCATTTACGCTCTACTTCGTGACCTTTAGCCATGAATGTTGTACGCATGAATATATCCTCCTAATCGATAGTTATTACCGTTATTTTTCATTAGTCTACACTATAAGTTTTCGGGGCTTATTTGTGGTTGGTAATGAAAATACCATACATCATCATATAACGTATTACATGATAAGTCAAGAGATTTAATTAAACACCTGGAGAAGTTGTACTAGCTCTCGTAGAATACCTTTTCGAGGTATAAACCGTGTGCTGGCGCGGTTTTACCTGCTTTGCCACGGTCCATACTGGCAATCGTCTCTTTAACATTTTCTGTATTTCTTTTACCAACACCGACTTCCCACAATGTACCAGCAATAATTCGTACCATATTGTATAAAAAGCCATTGCCTTCAATCGTCATATGCAGTTCCTCATCGTGCCAAGTAAGCTCTAAACAATAAACTGTACGCACTTTATCTATCACACTCGTATTCGCCGCGCAAAAAGCAGAAAAATCATGCGTACCGATTACTGCCTGCGCGGCTGCTTTCATTGCTTCCACATCCGGCTTGACACCGTTTGTTTCGACTGCATAAAAGCGGCGAAACGGACTTGGAATCGTTTCACAGTTCCAAATATAGCGATAACGCTTGCCACTTACACTATAGCGTGCATGGAACTCACTTGCTACTTCTTCTATCGCATGGACACGTATATCACGAGGCAACTGTACATTTAACGCCTTCCTATACTTATCACAAGGAATCCCAAGTGGTGTATCAAAGTGAATGACTTGTCCTGTCGCATGGACACGCGCATCCGTACGTCCACTTGCTGTGACCTTCACTTGCTCTCCCTTATGCATCACCGACAATACTTTCTCCAGCTCTAACTGTACGGTACGTTCCCCAGGTTGTACTTGATAACCTGCAAAGTTCGTGCCATCATAGCTAATTGTCGCCTTTAACCTTCTCATACAACACTCCTAGTTACGGAAATACACAAGTACTACGGCCATCACTACAAGTGATAATAATGCGAGTGTATCACCTGAATCCCATTTTAACTGGCGATAACGTGTACGTCCTTCGCCACCACGATAACCGCGCACTTCCATTGCTGTTGCTAAATCTTCTGCACGCTTAAATGCACTAACAAATAGCGGAACAAGCAATGGAACAATCGCCTTTAAGCGATCTTTTAACGGCCCTGCACTTAAATCGGAGCCACGTGCCATTTGTGCCTTCATAATTTTATCCGTTTCATCCATTAATGTCGGGATGAAACGAAGTGAAATCGACATCATCAATGCTAACTCATGTACAGGCAGCTTAATCTTCTTAAGCGGATTTAATAATGTCTCAATACCGTCCGTAATCGAAATCGGTGATGTTGTTAGTGTTAAAATAGACGTCACAAACACCAAGACTAAGAAACGAATTGAGATGAAAATCCCCTGCTTTAAGCCTTCCTCATAAATTTTAAGGAACCCTACATCGACAATGATATTCCCTTCACGCGTAAATAAAATATGCAGTAGGAAAGTAAAAATCATTAAAAGAATGACAGGCTTTAACCCATTAATTAAGAAATACAAGCGAATGCGGCTCATGAAAATCACAGCAGCCGTAAAGGCTAATAATAACCCATACGTCATGACGTTATTGGCTAAAAATACGATGACAATAAAAGCAAATACAAACATCAATTTTGAACGTGGATCTAAACGATGTACAAAGGAATCGCCCGGAATATAACGTCCAAAAATCATTTTTTCCATCATGAATGATCACGCTCCTTTACAACAAGCGCAATCTGTTGTGCTAGTTCCTCTTCTGTTAAGCATACTTTTGCTAGCTTTATATTCATCATTTTCTCGACACGTTGCTGGAACTTAACAATACGCGGTAATTCTAATCGGTACTCATTCAGTGTTTCCGCATCTGCAAATAGCTCTCGTGGCGTTCCTGTGAGTACACAACGCCCTTCATGCATAATAGCAAGCTGATCAGCGTAGCGTGCCGCATCCTCCATACTGTGCGTCACAAGTATCGTTGTTAAACCACGTTCTCTATGCAACTTGTAAAACATGTCCATAATTTCTTTTTGCCCACGTGGGTCAAGACCTGCAGTTGGTTCATCTAATACAATGACTTCCGGCTCCATGGCCAGTACCCCTGCAATCGCTACACGTCGCATTTGCCCACCGGATAAATCAAATGGCGATTTTTCAAGTACCATTTCTGGAAGACCTACAAGCTGAATGAGCTCTCGTGCACGACGCTCTGCTTCTTGTTCAGATACACCAAAATTCATCGGACCGAACATAATGTCTTTTAGTACGGTTTCTTCGAATAATTGATGCTCTGGAAATTGGAACACAATCCCGACCTTTTGACGAATCGGCTTTAATTCCTTTGCTTTTTTCCCTGCTTCAATCACACGGTCACCAATATGCACCGCTCCTGTAGAAGGCTTTAATAGCCCATTAAAGTGCTGTAGGATGGTAGATTTACCCGAGCCCGTATGACCGATAAGGGCTTGATATGTGCCTGAAGTAATCGCTAAATCGACATCGTAAAGTGCGTACTTTTCAAACGGTGTACCTTTAGAGTACGCATAGCCTACTTGTTGAAGTTTGATGTCCATAAGTCATTCACCAGCTCTTCTTCTGTCATATGTTGCCCTACAAGCTGTACACCTTGCGCTTGTAGTAGCTTCGTCATTTTCATCGCAAATGGTAAGTCTAACCCCAGTTCGACGAGTTGATCACCTAGCGCAAAAATTTCCGCTGGTGTTCCTTCGGCATATTTTTTCCCATCATTCATAAATAACACATGATCCGCAAGCATTGCTTCCTCTAAATCATGTGTAATCGATAGTACTGTTAAGCCAATTTTTGCGCGAAGTGCTTGTACCGTTTGTAATACTTCTTCACGCCCTTGTGGATCTAACATCGATGTTGCTTCATCTAAAATTAAGATTTTAGGATGCATCGCAAGTGCGCCTGCAATGGCTACACGTTGCTTTTGCCCACCTGATAAATGATGAGGCTCATGGTTCAGGAAGTTATCCATTTTCACTTGTTTTAACGACCCGTGTACACGCTCTACCATTTCCTGATAAGGTACCCCGTTATTCTCAAGGGAAAAGGCTACATCATCTTGTACCGTAGCACCTACAAATTGGTTATCTGGATTTTGAAACACCATACCTATATGAGAACGTATCTCCCATAAGTTTTCCTCCGTTAACACTTCACGCATAATGCGCACTTCTCCTGCTTGAGGAAATAACAGACCACTCACCAATTTAGCAAGCGTTGATTTTCCTGACCCATTATGCCCCACAATGGCAATCCATTCGCCTTCATTCACAGCAAATGTGACATCTTGTACTGCTTTGCGTGCATCAGGAACGTCAGGTGTATATGAAAACGTTACGTTATTAAACGATAAAATTTCTGTCATGTTCTCCGCTCCTTACTTCTCTGCTCTACTAATAAAATTACACTTTTTTATATATGTTTGCTACCTTTTTTCAGAAAACTATATCCCGGTACGGTTCATATATAAAAATAAAGCACGTTTGTCTAAAACGTACTTTATTTTTATATATGTATTAAGCTGCACTTTTTAAAGAATAAAAAAGCGCGCACCTCATTCAGAGAAATGCGCTTATCACTACATTAAATCGAACAAGACGGCTGCTCATTTCCGCTTATTCTTTGTGAATGAGGTGCGAGAGCTAGACGAGACGCCTGGAAAATCCACCGCTCATCGTAACGCTCAGCTTATTTATTGTCGTATAAATCTTTTATTTAAAAAAGGGAGTGCCGTTCAACAGGTGAACTAGGCACCCCCTAACCCAAGTTTACGATTAAACTAATTCAATCACAACTACAGGTGCGCCGTCTCCACGACGAGGACCTACTTTAAGGATGCGAGTATAGCCACCTTGACGCTCAGCGTAACGTGGAGCAACCTCATCAAATAACTTTTGAAGTGCGAATGAAGTTGTTTCGTTACCTTCTTCATCAGTTTTCGTTACTAACTCACGACGGATGAATGCAGCCGCTTGACGACGAGCATGTAAATCTCCGCGTTTACCTAAAGTAATCATTTTTTCAACAGCTTTACGAACTTCCTTCGCGCGAGCTTCAGTCGTTTCGATGCGCTCATTGATGATTAAGTCAGTAGCTAAGTCACGTAACATCGCTTTACGTTGAGAACTTGTACGGCCAAGTTTTCTGTAACCCATGGATGTTTCCCTCCTTTATAAATATCTCTGATCTAGCTTATATATTGTAAAATGTGCTTAGTCTTCTTTACGTAATCCTAAACCAAGCTCTTCTAACTTCGCTTTAACTTCTTCTAAAGACTTGCGACCAAGGTTGCGAACTTTCATCATGTCGTCTTCTGATTTATTAGCAAGCTCTAGTACCGTATTGATACCCGCACGCTTTAAACAGTTGTAAGAACGAACAGAAAGATCTAGTTCTTCGATAGTCATCTCTAAAACTTTTTCTTTTTGATCTTCTTCTTTTTCGACCATGATTTCAGCAGTTTGCGCTTCATTCGTCATGCCTACGAAAATGTTTAAATGCTCTGTTAAGATTTTCGCTCCAAGCGAAATCGCCTCTTTTGGACCGATGCTACCATCTGTCCACACATCAAGTGATAACTTATCGTAGTCAGAGTTCTGTCCAACGCGAGTGTTCTCCACTTGGAAGTTGACGCGTGAAACTGGAGTGTAAATAGAGTCGATCGGGATCACGCCGATAGGAAGATCCTCACGTTTGTTTTGATCAGCAGGAGTGTAACCACGACCTCGTTGCGCATACATACGCATACGTAGATGACCGTTTTTAGCAATTGTTGCAATATATAGATCTGGATTTAAAATTTCTACATCACTGTCATGTGTAATGTCAGCAGCAGTAACTACGCCTTCACCTTTTACATCAATCTCAATGACTTTTTCTTCGTCAGAGTAGATTTTTAAAGCAAGCTTTTTGATGTTTAAAATGATTGAAGCAACATCTTCTACTACACCTTCTACAGTAGAGAATTCGTGTAATACGCCATCAATTTGCACTGATGTTACAGCCGCCCCTGGTAATGAAGATAGAAGGATACGACGTAGTGAATTACCCAAAGTGTTTCCATATCCGCGTTCTAACGGTTCTACAACAAATTTACCATGCTTGGCATCATCGCTGATCGTTTCAATCTTTGGTTTTTCAATTTCGATCATTTCAATTTACCCTCCTTCAAAACATCGAATGTATAGGTTATACCATCATAGTATCCGGTCAAATACTGACCTTTCAAAATTGCACAAGACTTTTGCACAAGAAATGATGTTACCTAAGGAATATCCTTAAGTTGCACCCACTACACGCGACGACGTTTTGGCGGACGGCAACCGTTATGAGGAACTGGTGTAACGTCTTTAATTGCAGTTACTTCTAGACCAGCAGCTTGAAGTGCACGGATAGCAGCTTCACGACCTGCACCAGGACCTTTAACAGTTACTTCCAACGTTTTCAGACCATGTTCAAGGGATGCTTTCGCAGCAGTTTCTGCAGCCATTTGAGCAGCAAATGGAGTTGATTTACGTGAACCACGGAAACCAAGTGCACCAGCTGAAGACCAAGAAACAGCGTTACCTTGCATATCTGTAATCGTTACGATTGTATTGTTGAATGTAGAACGAATGTGTGCGATACCAGCTTCGATATTCTTTTTCACACGACGTTTACGAGTTTGTTGTTTACGAGCCATGTTAAGAAGGAACCTCCTTTACTTAATTATTTTTTCTTGTTCGCTACAGTCTTACGAGGACCTTTACGCGTACGCGCGTTGTTCTTCGTATTTTGACCACGAACTGGTAAACCACGACGGTGACGGATACCACGGAATGAAGCGATCTCCATTAAACGTTTGATGTTTAATGAAATTTCACGGCGTAAATCACCTTCAGTTTTATATGTGTCTAATTGTTCACGGATTTGGTTTAATTGATCTTCTGAAAGATCGCGTACGCGGATATTTTCGTCAATACCAGCTGCCGCTAATACTTTTTGAGAAGTCGTTTTACCAATACCGTAAATGTAAGTTAATGAAATTACCACGCGTTTGTCGCGAGGAATGTCAACACCAGCAATACGTGCCATGTACGTTGTGCACCTCCTTAAATATTACCCTTGTTTTTGTTTGTGTTTAGGATTTTCACAGATTACCATTACTTTACCGCGTCGGCGAATTACTTTACATTTTTCGCAGATCGGTTTCACAGATGGTCTCACTTTCATCTAACCTAACCTCCTTAATAGTCCGGAGTGCAAAAGATTATTTAAAACGGTATGTGATACGACCGCGAGTTAAATCATAAGGAGATAACTCAATAGTAACCTTATCTCCAGGTAGGATACGAATAAAGTGCATACGAATCTTTCCAGAAACGTGTGCAAGCACCGTGTGCCCATTTTCTAATTCTACCTTAAACATCGCGTTTGGCAAAGTCTCAACAACTGTCCCTTCGACTTCAATTACATCGTCTTTCGCCATCAACCCTTAGCTCCCTTCTATATGCAATTTCTGATTCCCCTGAGAATCAAAGCAACTGTTTTCTTCTAGTAAGAAGCAACCCATTAACATATGTCCGGATTGTATGAGAGATGTTTGAAAGACGCTCGTCTGGTTTCGCTTCACACAATCCACGGAATAGAACAGGTCCGGTTAAGGAACTGTCTTCCTTATGTTCATACGATAGCCGGAATGTCTAGGATGGACTACCCCCACCCATTTACACAGATGCTTCCACGAAACCCATTATACCTTTTTTCTGAAGTGTCCACACGCCGTAGCGCTCAATTTCGTCTATAAAGATATATACCGGGCACAATATGCTTTTGCAACTCTCAAAAAATTGTTTTCCTGTTGCCTCCGCTTTTGACCTTACGCAGAAGCGTATCTAGCGCCCGGTCAGGTATCAGCTGCGGATGCCCTGTAATAGAGCGTCAAGATCAGCGAATACTTTTTCAATATCCTGCTGTCCATCAATATTCGTTAAAACGCCTTTCGCTTGATAAAAATCAAGTAAAGGTTGTGCTTGATTCATATTTACTTCCAGACGGTTTGTTACCGTTTCAGGATTATCATCTGCACGTGTGTAAAGCTCACCGCCATCTTTATCACATTTTCCTTCCTCTTTTGGAGGATTGAAAACAAGGTGATAAGATGCACCACAAGATTTACAAATACGACGACCACTTAGGCGTGCTACTAGTTCATCTTTTTCTACTTGGATGTTGATTGTATGCTCAACCGGACGACCAAGCTCTTCTAAAATGTGATCTAGTGCTTCTGCTTGCGGAACTGTACGTGGGAATCCATCTAATAAGAATCCTTTTTCACAATCCGCTTGTGAAAGTCGCTCACGAACGATACCAATCGTTACTTCATCTGGAACTAATTGTCCTTGATCCATAAACGATTTAGCTTGTAAGCCTAGTTCTGTGCCTTCTTTAATTGCAGCACGAAACATATCGCCTGTAGAAATATGAGGGATTGCGTACTTCTCAACAATTTTCTCTGCCTGAGTACCTTTACCTGCACCAGGTAGACCCATTAAAACGATATTCATACGTAATTTCTCCCCCTGTAACAAAACTTATCTACTGTGATAGCTGGTTAAGGAAACAAAGACGTTTCCCTAAACCTGCATTATTTCATAAAGCCTTTATAATGACGTTTCACTAGTTGCGATTCTAGTTGTTTCATTGTCTCTAACGCTACACCAACTACGATAATTAAACTCGTACCACCAATCTGCACTGAAGCAGGAAGGTTCATAAAGTTAATAAATAGAATCGGAATAGCTGAGATGACAACAAGGAAAATTGCCCCTACGAAAGTTAAACGGTAAAGAACTTTTGTTAAATAAGTTTGCGTATCATTCCCTGGACGAATGCCTGGAATGTATGCGCCTTGTTTTTTCAAGTTGTCAGCCACATTTTCAGGATTCACTTGAATGAATGCATAGAAGTATGTGAATGCAATGATCAGCGTAACATAGACTATAAAACCAACAGGATGTGTATACTGCAGATTATTTGTAATCCAAGTCGTTACACTATTTTGACCAAAGAATGTAGCAAGCGTTTGAGGTGTTACAAGGAACGCTACTGAGAAGATTACCGGAATAACCCCTGCAGCATTTACTTTTAACGGTAAGTGCGTTTGTTGTCCACCAACCGCCTGACCACGACCGGCAACTCGTTTTGCATATTGAATCGGGATTTTACGTAATGCTTGTTGTACGTAAATGACCCCTACAATAATAGCTAATAGCACTAAAACTAAAAGAGCTAAAATGGCAATGTTAATGAATAACTGTTCACCAGCACCTTCAATTTGTTGTGCATATACTTGGTTCACTGCGTTTGGAATCGCGGCGGCAATACCAGCGAAGATAATAATGGAAATACCATTACCAACACCATACGCAGTAATTTGTTCAGCTAACCACAGAAGGAATGCTGTCCCAGCTGTCAGTACAATGGCAATTGTTAAATAAGATCCAATGCTTGTATCTGTAATCAATGATCCACCGTAGAATTGGTTGAAACCAAACGACATCGCAAATGATTGAATAAAGCCAAGCACGATCGTAAAGTAACGAGTGAATTGCGCGAGTTTACGTCGCCCTACTTCACCTTGCTTTGCCCACTCTGCAAACTTTGGTACAACGTCCATTTGCAATAACTGAACAATGATTGAGGCTGTAATGTACGGCATAATCCCCATCGCAAAGATAGAGAAGTTAGACAGTGCACCACCGCCAAATGTATTGAGGAAGCCAACAAGATTAAACTCGTCAGTCGCCTTTAATACATTTGCGTCAACGTTTGGTACCGGGATAAATGTCCCGATACGAAAAACGATTAACATTAAAAGTGTGAAGATGATTTTATTTCGTATATCTCGAACGCGCATAAAGTTAGAGATCGTCTGAAACATTAAATCACCTCAGTTGTTCCGCCAGCATTCTCGATTGCTTCTTTAGCAGAAGCTGAGAACTTGTGAGCTTTTACAGTAAGCTTCACATTTAAAGTTCCGTTACCTAAAACTTTAATGCCTGCTTTCTCGTTGCTCACTACACCAGTTTCTAATAATAATGCAGGTGTTACTTCTGCACCATCTTCGAAACGGTTTAATGCATCAAGGTTAACGATAGCATACTCTTTACGGTTGATGTTCGTAAAGCCGCGTTTCGGTAAACGACGGAAAAGTGGGTTTTGACCCCCCTCAAATCCTGGGCGAACGCCGCCGCCTGAACGAGCGTTTTGACCTTTATGACCTTTACCTGCAGTTTTACCGTTACCAGAACCGATACCACGACCAACACGGTTACGCTCTTTACGAGATCCTTCTGCTGGTTTTAACTCATGAAGTTTCATTATAGGTGGCACCTCCTTGTTCAATGTTGTTGAAATTAAATTTCTTTTACAGTAACTAAGTGAGCTACTTTTGTTAACATACCGCGAATAGCTGCATTGTCAGCTTGTTCAACAGTTTGGTTTGTTTTACGTAAGCCTAAAGCTTCAATCGTTTTACGCTGTGCCGGTTTAGAACCGATAACAGATTTAGTAAGGGTGATTTGTAATTTAGCCATTATAATTCCCCCCTTATCCTAATAATTCTTCCACTGATTTACCGCGTAGCTTTGCAACGTCCTCTGCGCGTTTTAATTCAGCTAAACCTGCTACAGTTGCACGCACCATATTGATTGGTGTGTTTGAACCTAGAGATTTTGAAAGAATATCAGTAATACCAGCAAGTTCTAGTACGGCACGTACTGGACCACCAGCGATAACTCCTGTACCAGGAGCTGCAGGTTTAATTAAGATTGAACCTGCACCGAAGCGACCTTGCACTAAGTGTGGAGTAGTTCCACCTACGCGTGGTACTTCGATTAAGTTTTTCTTCGCGTCTTCAACAGCTTTGCGGATTGCGTCTGGTACCTCTTGCGCTTTACCAGTACCGAAACCTACATGACCGTTTTTATCTCCAACTACAACTAATGCAGTGAAGCGGAAGCGACGACCACCTTTAACAACTTTAGCAACACGGTTAATTGTAACTACGCGTTCTTCAAGTTCTAATTTGTTTGCGTCAATGCGACTCATGAAGTATGTCCCTCCTTCTTATTAAAATTCTAAGCCGTTTTCACGTGCAGCTTCAGCTAAAGCTTTTACACGTCCATGATATAAGTAACCACCACGGTCAAATACCACAGTAGTAATATTTTTTTCAACAGCGCGTTTTGCGATGATTTCACCGATTTTCGCAGCTGCTTCTACGTTTGAACCAGCACCCTCGAATTCTTTTTCTTGAGTGTTAGCAGAAACTAAAGTTACGCCAGCTACGTCATCGATAAGTTGTGCATAAATGTTCTTGTTTGAACGGAATACGTTTAAACGAGGACGTACAGCAGTACCAGAGATTTTAGCACGAACACGCCCATGACGTTTCTTACGAACTTGATTTTTATCTTGTTTCGTAATCATAGAGGTCACTCCTTTCTAATGCTTATGCAGCATTATTTACCTGTTTTACCTTCTTTACGACGAACGAATTCGCCTTCGTAACGGATACCTTTACCTTTGTATGGCTCTGGTGGACGAACGTCACGAATGTTAGATGCTAATGCACCAACGCGTTCTTTAGAAATACCTTTTACGATAATTTTCGTGTTTGAAGGAACTTCGATCTCTAAGCCTTCTTCTGGTGTGAACTCTACTGGATGAGAGTAACCTACGTTCAGTACAAGCTTTTTACCTTGTAATTGAGCACGGTAACCAACACCGATAAGTTCTAGAGAGCGTGTGAAACCTTCAGAAACACCAGTTACCATGTTAGCTAGTAACGCACGAGTTGTACCGTGGTTTGTACGGTGTTCTTTAGACTCAGAAGGACGAACAACAGTAACGATGTTGCCTTCTTGCTCGATTTTCATATCTTGATGGAATTGACGAGTTAATTCGCCTTTAGGACCTTTCACTGTAACTGTGTTATCAGCAGCGACCGCAATAGTTACACCTGCAGGTACCTCGATAAGTTTTTTACCTACGCGAGACATTTAGTTGCACCTCCATTCTTTTTGTTGCTAATTACCAAACGTATGCTAAGATTTCTCCGCCAACTTTTTTAGCGCGAGCTTCTTTGTCAGTTAATAAACCTTGTGAAGTTGATACTAAAGCGATACCAAGACCGTTTAATACTTTTGGCACTTCATCAGTTTTAGCGTATACACGTAAACCTGGTTTAGAAATACGTTTTAAGCCAGTGATAACGCGCTCGTTATCCTTACCGTATTTTAAGAAGATACGGATGATACCTTGCTTGTTGTCTTCTACGTACTCTACGTCACGGATGAAACCTTCACGCTTTAAGATTTCAGCGATTTGTTTTTTAAGGTTAGAAGCCGGAACCTCTAACTTCTCGTGACGAACCATGTTCGCATTACGGATGCGAGTAAGCATATCTGCAATCGGATCAGTCATTGTCATGAAAATTTACCTCCTTCCCAAATTAGGGGATTACCAGCTGGCTTTTTTAACGCCAGGAATTTGTCCCTTATATGCAAGTTCACGGAAACAAATACGGCAAAGTTTAAATTTGCGGTATACAGAATGTGGACGACCACAGCGTTCACAGCGTGTATATTCTTGAACTTTAAACTTTTGCTTACGTTGTTGTTTAACGATCATTGATTTTTTAGCCACGTTTTCGCCCTCCTTGTTTTAATTACTTTTGGAACGGCATACCGAATTGTGTCAATAACTCGCGAGCTTCTTCATCAGAATTCGCAGTCGTTACGATCACGATGTCCATACCGCGTACTTTCGAAACTTTATCGTAATCGATTTCAGGGAAAATTAGTTGCTCTTTCACACCTAAAGTGTAGTTACCGCGACCATCGAATGCTTTTTTAGAAACACCACGGAAGTCACGTACACGTGGAAGTGCGATAGCGATTAATTTATCCAAGAATTCATACATACGCTCACCGCGTAATGTAACTTTAGCACCGATAGGCATACCTTCACGTAAACGGAAACCTGCGATCGATTTTTTCGCTTTAGTTACTACTGGTTTTTGACCAGTGATAATTGTTAATTCTTCAACAGCTGCATCTAGAGCTTTAGAGTTTTGAACTGCGTCACCAACACCCATGTTGATTACGATTTTCTCAACTTTTGGCAATTGCATAACTGATTTATAACCGAATTTGCTCATAAGAGCTGGAGAAACTTCATTTAAATATTTTTCTTTAAGGCGGCTCATGTAGTTTTACCTCCCTTCATGGTTTACTATTAGTCGATTACTACACCGGATTTTTTTGCAACACGAACTTTTTTGCCGTTTTCGATTTTGTAACCTACACGAGTCGGCTCGCCAGATTTTGGATCGATTAGCATTACGTTCGAAACGTGGATTGCAGCTTCTTGAGATACAATACCACCTTGTGGGTTAAGTTGGTTAGGTTTAACGTGTTTCTTAACGATGTTTACACCTTCAACAAGAACGCGGTCTTGTTTAGGATAAGCAGCTAAGATAACGCCCTCTTTACCTTTATCTTTACCAGTAATTACTTTTACTTTGTCGCCCTTTTTAACATGCATTATGTGTCGCACCTCCTTGATTGGTACTGTCATGAAATTAAAGAACTTCTGGAGCTAGAGAAACGATCTTCATGAAGTTGCTATCACGTAATTCACGTGCAACAGGTCCGAAAATACGAGTTCCGCGTGGAGACTTATCATCTTTGATGATTACGCAAGCGTTCTCGTCAAACTTGATATAAGTACCGTCTTTACGACGTACACCCGATTTTGTGCGAACGATAACAGCCTTAACAACGTCACCTTTCTTGACAACGCCACCTGGTGTTGCTTTCTTAACTGTACATACGACGATATCGCCGATGTTAGCAGTTTTACGTCCAGAACCACCAAGTACTTTAATTGTTAATACTTCACGTGCACCTGAGTTGTCAGCAACTTTCATACGACTTTCTTGTTGGATCACTTAGGTTACCTCCCTCCGGAATTTGGTTTATTTCCGAAATAGTTATTAGATAATAACCGCTTTTTCTACAACTTCCACTACGCGGAAACGTTTAGTAGCTGATAGCGGGCGAGTTTCCATGATACGTACGATATCACCGATTTTCGCTGTGTTTAACTCATCATGAGCTTTAAACTTTTTAGAGTACTTTACACGCTTACCGTATAATTTGTGCTTCTTATATGTTTCAACAAGAACAGTAACTGTTTTGTCCATTTTGTCAGAAACAACACGGCCAGTGTAAACTTTGCGTTGATTACGCTCAGTCATGCCTGAAAACCTCCTTTATCAGTTTTATTGTGCACTGATTTCTCTTTCACGAATCACAGTTTTCATACGCGCAATCGCTTTACGAACTTCACGAATGCGAGCTGTGTTTTCTAATTGACCAGTCGCCAATTGGAAGCGAAGGTTGAAAAGCTCTTCTTTCAGTGATTTCACTTTTAATTCAATTTCAGAAGTGGCAAGGTCACGGATTTCATTAGCTTTCATTAGATTCACCACCAGTTTCTTGACGTTTTACGATCTTACATTTAACAGGAAGTTTGTGTGATGCTAAACGAAGTGCTTCGCGTGCGATTTCTTCAGATACGCCAGCGATTTCGAACATTACTTTTCCTGGTTTTACTACTGCTACCCAGCCTTCAGGAGAACCTTTACCAGAACCCATGCGGACTTCTAGAGGCTTTTTAGTGTAAGGCTTATGCGGGAAGATTTTAATCCAAACTTTACCGCCACGTTTCATGTAACGTGTCATAGCAATACGGGCAGATTCGATTTGACGGTTTGTAATCCAAGATGCTGTAGTAGCTTGTAAGCCCCACTCACCGAAAACTACTTCTTTACCGCCTTTCGCTTCACCACGCATGTTACCACGGTGTTCACGACGATATTTAACGCGTTTAGGTAATAACATAATTATTTGCCTCCTTCCTCAGAGTTCTTCTTAGTCGGAAGGACTTCACCACGGTAGATCCATACTTTAACACCTAACTTACCATAAGTAGTATCAGCTTCAGCGTGTGCATAGTCGATGTCAGCACGTAAAGTATGAAGTGGAACAGTTCCTTCAGAATAGTGTTCAGCACGCGCGATATCAGCGCCACCTAAACGACCAGATACTTGAGTTTTGATACCTTTTGCACCAGCGCGCATTGAGCGTTGGATTGCTTGCTTTTGAGCACGGCGGAATGATACGCGGTTCTCAAGTTGACGAGCGATATTTTCAGCTACTAAACGAGCATCTAAATCCGCTTTTTTGATTTCAACGATGTTGATGTGTACACGCTTGCCAGTTAAATCAGATAAGTATTTACGTAAGTTTTCAACTTCCGTACCGCCTTTACCGATTACCATACCTGGTTTCGCAGTGTGAATTGTGATGTTTACGCGGTTTGCAGCGCGTTCGATTTCAACTTTAGATACAGATGCATCTTTCAGTGAAGTCTCGATATATTTACGAACTTTGATGTCTTCGTGTAAAAGATCAGCATAGTCTTTTTCAGCGTACCATTTTGACTCCCAGTCACGAATAACACCAACGCGTAGTCCTATTGGATGTACTTTTTGACCCACGGATTAAACCTCCTTCTTCTCAGATACCACTACAGTAATGTGGCTTGTGCGTTTGTTAATTGCGCTTGCACGTCCTTGAGCACGTGGACGGAAACGTTTTAATGTTGGACCTTCGTCAACAAAAACTTCAGAAACAACTAGGTTGTTAATATCTAACTCATAGTTGTGTTCGGCGTTAGCAACTGCAGATTTTAATACTTTCTCAACGACTGGAGACGCCGCTTTTGGAGTATGACGTAAAATTGCAACTGCTTCACCAACTTGCTTACCTCGGATTAAGTCTACAACTAGACGTACTTTACGAGGAGCGATACGAACTGTACGAGCGATAGCTTTAGCTTGTGTCATTAGGATTTACCTCCTCTCAAAATTAGCGTCTTGTTTTCTTGTCATCTGCACCGTGACCTTTATAAGCACGTGTCGGTGCGAACTCACCAAGCTTATGACCTACCATATCTTCAGTGATGTATACAGGTACGTGTTTACGTCCGTCGTATACAGCGATCGTTAAACCGATGAAGTTCGGGAAGATAGTAGAACGGCGAGACCAAGTTTTAATCACTTGTTTTTTCTCAGAAGCCTCTTGCGCTTCCACCTTTTTCATTAGGTGGTCATCGACAAAAGGTCCTTTCTTTAAGCTGCGACCCATTTAGGAACCTCCCTCCGTGATTCCACCACGGCTCTCCGTGCGAACCGTAGTTTAACCACATTATTTTTTACGACTACGAATAATAAACTTAGAAGTTTTATTTTTCTTTTTGCGTGTTTTATAACCAAGAGCTGGTTTACCCCATGGTGTCATTGGAGATTTACGTCCGATTGGAGAACGTCCTTCACCACCACCGTGTGGGTGATCGTTAGGGTTCATTACAGAACCACGTACAGTTGGGCGTTTACCTAACCAACGAGAGCGACCTGCTTTACCGATGTTAATAAGTTCGTGTTGCTCGTTACCAACTTGACCAATTGTAGCACGGCAAGTAGCTAATACTAAGCGAACTTCACCAGATTGAAGACGAACGATTACGTATTTACCTTCACGACCAAGTACTTGTGCAGAAGTACCAGCAGAACGTACTAATTGTCCACCTTTACCAGGTTTTAACTCGATGTTGTGTACTGTTGTACCCATTGGAATGTTTGCTAATGGTAATGCGTTACCTACTTTAATGTCAGCCTCTGGACCAGAGTAAATCGTTTGACCTACTTCAAGACCTTTCGGAGCTAAGATGTAACGTTTTTCACCGTCAGCGTAGTTAATTAATGCGATATTCGCAGAGCGGTTTGGATCATATTCGATAGTAGCAACGCGTCCTGGAATGCCGTCTTTAAGACGTTTGAAGTCAATTACGCGGTATTGCTTCTTATGACCACCACCATGATGACGAACAGTAATTTTACCTTGGTTGTTACGACCAGCTTTGCGTTTGATTGGTGCTAATAAAGACTTTTCAGGCTTATTAGTTGTAATTTCAGCAAAGTCAGATGACGTCATATTACGACGACCATTTGATGTTGGTTTATACTTTTTAATCGCCATGTGTTTTCCCTCCTTTTATATTGTGCAATGTAACCCGAACTGGATTAGATTTCGAATAATTCGATTTCTTTTGACTCAGCAGTTAATTTAACAATCGCTTTACGACGTTTGTTAGTGTAACCACCAAATTTACCAACGCGTTTGAATTTACCTTTGTAGTTCATGATGTTTACTTTCTCAACTTGAACGCCGAAGATTTCTTCAATTGCATCTTTAACTTGAGTTTTGTTAGCGCGAGTGTCTACTTCGAAAGTATACTTTTTCTCTGCCATAATTTCAGAAGAACGCTCAGTAATGACCGGACGTTTGATGATATCACGTGCTTCCATTATCCAAGCACCTCCTCAACTTTAGTTACTGCATCTTTAGTGAATACAACTTTTTCGTGACCTAAAAGATCAAGAACGTTGATTCCAGCTGCAGTTAAAACAGTAACACCAGGGATGTTACGTGCAGATAACGCTACGTTTTCGTTAAGCTCAGCTGTTACGAAAAGCGCTTTTTTGTTGATTTCTAATGCTTTTAAAATAGCAGCGAAATCTTTTGTTTTTGGTGCATCTAAGTTTAATGCATCAAGAACTAAGAAGTTTTGTTCTAACACTTTAGCTGATAAAGCTGATTTAAGAGCTAAGCGACGAACTTTCTTCGGTAATTTGTAAGAGTAGCTACGTGGAGTTGGACCGAATACGATACCACCACCGCGCCATTGTGGAGAGCGGATCGAACCTTGACGAGCACGACCAGTTCCTTTTTGACGCCATGGCTTACGACCACCACCAGCAACTTCAGAACGGTTTTTAACTTTGTGATTACCTTGACGTAGAGAAGCGCGTTGAGCGATTACTGCGTCGAATAATACTGCTTCGTTTGGCTCGATTCCGAAGATCGCATCGTTTAATTCGATTTCGCCAACTGAAGCACCTGTTTGACTAAGTACAGATACCTTTGTCATTCCTGTGTCCTCCTTTCTTCAGAGAATTATTTAGATTTTACTGCAGTTTTTACTGCAACAAGAGCTTTTTTAGAACCAGGAACATTACCTTTAACTAGTAATAAGTTGCGTTCAGCATCAACCTTAACGATTTCAAGGTTTTGGATTGTTACAACATTACCACCCATTTGACCAGGTAATTTCTTTTGTTTGAATACGCGGTTCGGAGCAACAGGACCCATTGAACCAACACGACGGTGGTAACGAGAACCGTGAGACATAGGACCACGAGATTGTCCGTGACGCTTGATAGCACCTTGGAAACCTTTACCTTTAGTCACACCTGTTACATCAACTACATCGCCTTCTGCGAAAATTTCTACTTTGACTTCTTGACCAACTTCGTATTCTGCCACGTTAACGTTGCGGAACTCACGAATGAAGCGCTTAGGAGCAGTATTTGCTTTAGCTACATGACCTTTTGCTGGTTTGTTAGCAAGCTTTTCGCGTTTGTCTTCGAAACCAACTTGAATTGCTTCGTAACCGTCAGTTTCAACAGTTTTCTTTTGAAGAACTACGTTTGCAGAAGCTTCGATTACTGTTACTGGGATTAAATCGCCGTTTTCAGCGAAAACTTGAGTCATGCCAATTTTTCTACCTAAGATTCCTTTAGCCATTCGTCACACCTCCTATAAATTTTGAAAAGTTATATTTGTTTTTACCATTAAAGTTTGATTTCGATATCAACGCCAGATGGTAAGTCAAGTTTCATTAACGCATCAACAGTTTGTGGTGTTGGGTTAACGATATCGATTAGACGTTTATGCGTACGCATTTCGAATTGCTCACGAGAATCTTTGTACTTGTGAACAGCACGTAGGATTGTGTACACAGACTTTTCAGTTGGTAACGGAATCGGACCTGACACGCTAGCACCTGAACGTTTAGCTGTTTCTACGATTTTTTCAGCAGATTGATCAAGGATACGGTGATCATACGCTTTTAAACGAATACGAATCTTTTGTTTTGCCATAATTTTCCCTCCTTCTCGCCTATTTTCTAGACATTCTCCACGAAAATTTCCCACACACTCGCCATGGCAAAGCGGCCGGGTGTGTCGGCAACCTCTCGCTTCATCGCAGTCAAAGACCAACATTCAACATTATATACAATAAAAAAGAAGTTCGCAAGTGTTTTAGCAAAATTCTTTTTTTATCATCTATAACATTATATCTTTATATGCATTCGCTCTTTTTGAGCCGTTACCTAGTATATAAGAGTATCAAAGCGAAAGCAACCCAAAAGGGAGCAAAGTGCTGTAGATAAAATATTCAGAATACTAAGCGTATATAAATTCTCTTTACTTTAAACAGAGACGTTTATATTAAATAGGAAGATTATATGGATGTATTCAACCGGATACTTTCCTTCCCACTAGAAAAACCGCCAATTTAAAAAATTGACGGCTTTTCTTTGCCTAGTAGGAAATCGTTTACTTATCTAAAAACAAAAAACCGGTTATCGCATCTAACCAGTTTTTTATTATGATTGCTTCGTTGTTTTGTCAAAGTCACATAAATCAATCCATTGTAAAATCGCCTGAATCACTCCATTGAACGCTAAGCCGTTGGGTGTTAGCTCATATTCCACTTTTTTAATAGAAGAGTCTATCAATTTTTTATTGACTAAACCTGTATCTACAAGCTCATTTAGACGTTCTGTTAATAAACGATCTGAAATTCCTGGGATCATGGCGTGAATTTCGTGGTACCTTTTGGGTCCTGGTAATAAGGTATATACAATCATGCCCATCCATCGTTTCCCTATAAATTCTATCGCTTGATGATAGCTACTACATTTATGTGTACAATTCGGTTGAGTCATCTAATAACCTCCCGTCTGTGATTGCAATTTCTCTTATTATAACATAGAAACTTTTTTTGTTTGACGCACTAACTTACTAATGGTAATATTCTATTCAACAACTTACCTTAAGTAAGTTTTAGGAGGAATTATTATGTTAACAACAACAGCATCAAATCTATATACAATCATGGAAGAAAGAAAATCTGTTCGTAAATACGACCCTGCTTTTAAAATGACACAAGCAGAACTGGCAGAAATTATTACGAAAGCAACTAGTGCACCATCTTCAAGTAATCTTCAACCATGGAGATTTCTTGTGATCCAAGATGAGGCTATAAAAAAAGAACTTCGCGAAATTGCTAACAATCAAGAGCAAATTGAAACATCTGCAGCAGTAATTGCCGTTTTAGGGGATGCTGACATGTATAAAAATGTTGAAAAGATTTACACACAAAATGTAGCTGAAGGTCATATGGGAGAAGAACAGAAAAATATGATGATTACGAATTCGCTCCGCATGTACCCTTCTGCACCATTCGAAATCAGAAAAAACATTGCAACTTTTGATGCAGGATTAATTTCAATGCAACTCATGCTGATTGCTAAAGAAAAAGGCCTTGATACAGTAACAATGGGCGGTTTTGATAAAGTAAAATTTGCTGAGCGTTTTGAATTACCTGAAAATCAATTTCCTATCGTACTCATCGCCATTGGTAAAGCGGCTGCACCAGCATATGGTTCTTCCCGTTTACCTTTAGAAGACATTGCCCGTTTTATCTAAAACAAAAACTCAGCCGACGTCCAAATGGAGTCTGCTGAGTTTTTCACTTTATTATGTGTAAATGATTTTTTCAATAAAAATCAAATGTATTTTTTAAGGGGAATACAGTTAGCCATCTCTAGGCTTTCGTTAAGCTATCTAGCTGCGAAAGTTGAGTTATTTATAAAGATTGCTTGATCACCTTTTTGTAATAACTGATGGATAATACAGCAAATAGAATATACATCGCTATATACAAGCTCATTGTAATCAGTAATGGAGCCACTAATTCTGAGCCGAATAAAAACCAACCTGACTTCACTGCAAAGTAGCTGTGCAGTAATCCAATGAACAGCGGTACACCGAAGTTAAACGCCTGTTTTGCATAAATGCCGCGCATAATGTCCTGCTGCGAGAAACCGATTTTACGCAAAATCGTATACGATGGTAGCTCCTCATCCGCCTCAGACATTTGCTTAAAGTATAAAATGCTACCTGTTGCAAGTAAGAAAGCTAAGCCAAGGAAGGCAGTAGTGAAAATGATGACCCCCATCGATTTAATCGTTGCACTACGAGCTTGTTCAAATGAAGGTTGGGAAATGGTTTCAACAACCATTTCATCACTTTCTTCATCAAGAACTTCCCTAGAAAGCTTGTTCAGATTCATTGCCTTGTAAAGTGATTCTGCACGTTCTTCATATTCTTCTGTTACCTCAACAGAAATTTGCTTTGCAAAAGGCATCGTTGCTACTGTTGGAATTTCCTCAAATTGTGTATCTGTTACAATAAAGACTGGGGCTCCACCACCAATAGCTAATCCGGCCAACAAATCTTCCCGTACTTCTGTAATACGCATTTCAAAAAGCTGCTCATCTGCCTGTACAGTTGGTACACTCTCTACTTTGATAGGAAGCATTTGTGCCAACATACCTACATGATTGGTCACTAACACGTCTCCCTCTACAAGAGTATACTCTGGTACGATTTGCTGAAAATCAGAAAGTGGTATGACAGTTGTTTCAGCATCTAAATTTATAAGCGGGCTATTTTTTAAATTGACATCTACTATTTCGCTCACATTGACCTTTACCTGCTTTAAGCGATAAGTTGTTGTTTCATAAGGAATATTATTCATTTCAAGCGCCGCTAAAAACTGATCCCCCTCCTCATCAAATACAGTAAAATCGGTAGGTGAAGTAACTCTAGCCTGACTAGCTGCCGAATAATAAGTGATATACGAAAGTGTTGTAATCGCTAGAGACACCGCTGTAAGTACTGTAATGAGCGTTAATGACTTTGCATTCCCCTTCATCCGATGCATAATTGGCGTCAAAGCCAGTACATCAGTCGACTTTAAATGCCCATTTTTCTTTAAACGTATTAAGTTTATAACAAACGAAACAGAAAAACGGAACACTAAAAACGTACCGCCAATGGTCATTACTAAAATGATGATCATATTTAAAAATAAATTGTTCGCACTTTCTAAATCAAATAGTTTTGTTGAAGCATAATAGCCATATACAATTAAACCAATTCCAATCGCTCCAACAACCATTTGTACTACACTAAAGCGCTTCACTCGCTCATCAGCCTGTTTAGACGCTGTGAATAATGATAGTAACGATACACGACGAATGATAAATGCCATTTGAATTAAAATGACGATTAATAAAACCCCAAAAATAAGTGCTGTTCGAACAATCGCTTCCGTACTAAATGTCATGCTGACGACTGCATCATAATCCAACACCTTTAATAAAATCATCGCAAAAATACGAGAGCTTAAAAACCCGACGCTCATTCCAATGACAACTGCTCCGACAAATAAAAGCATATTTTCTAATGCAATTAATCGAACAATTAGCCCTTTCGTCATCCCAATTAACTGATAAAGCCCGATTTCTTTACTGCGGCGCTTCATAAATAAATGATTGGCATATAACACGAAAAACGTCACGATAAAATACAGTAAATACGATGCCGCATCAAATCCAGCTGTAGCTGTACCGCTGTTTTCTGCGGCTTTTAATACAGAGTCATTAAATTGCAACGTAATAAATGAAAAATAGAGCGTGACACTAAAAATAAGCGCGAAAAAGTATAAATAATAATGCTTAATATTTTTTTGCATACTACGTAGGACAAGTTGGCTAAGCGTCATAGCCATCACCACCTAGCACACTTTGCGTATTTAAAATTTGTTGGAAAAATTCATTCCGTGATTTCTCGCCTTTATAAAGCTCCGTATAAATTTGCCCGTCCTTTAAAAATAGCACGCGACTGCAAAAGCTTGCGGCAACAGCATCATGTGTCACCATCATAATCGTTGCCTGCTTTTCTTTATTGATCTTCTCTAAATTTGCAAGTAGCGCCGTAGCCGATTTAGAGTCAAGTGCGCCAGTCGGTTCGTCCGCAAATATAATAGAAGGATTTGAAATGAGGGCACGTGCTGCAGACGTTCGCTGCTTTTGCCCTCCTGAAATTTCATTTGGATATTTACTAATAATATCTTCAATTCCTAAAATCTTCACAAGCTCTTTAAATCTAGCTTCTGCTGCTGCCTTTGGAATTTTACTGATTGACAAGGGAAGCAAAATATTTTCCTTTACCGTTAATGTATCGAGTAAATTATAATCTTGGAATATAAAGCCTAGTTGCTCGCGTCGGAAGTTGGCGAGTACTTTTTCTTTCATCCCTTGTAATTTTTGTCCGTTGATTTCCACTAGTCCTTCTGAAACAGCATCAATCGAACATAGCACATTTAATAACGTCGTTTTCCCCGACCCTGAAGGCCCCATAATGCCGACGAATTCCCCTTTGTTGACTTCTAAATCTATTCCCTTTAATACTTCCTGTTGTAATGCACGTTTACCATACGTTTTACGAATTTTCCTTGCGATTAAAATCGGCATCTCTCTCATCCTTTACTTCAACTTGTTGCTTTTATTTTATCTTGTTCATCTTTTCGTTTCGTTCGTTTTACATGACAAATAAAAACGGTACATGACATTTTCGTCACATACCGTACGATTTATGATATTCATTGTCCATTGGAAACTGCATGGTCACCGTTGTTCCTACATTGACTTGTGACGTCATCTGAAGGCGAATCCCTAATTTCTCGGCAGATTGCTTCGCTAAATAGAGGCCCATCCCTGTGGCAGTCATCGTTTCTCGGCCAATGGTACCCGTATACGATTTTTGAAAGACACGTGGTAAATCTTCCGCTGCAATCCCACAACCAACATCTTGCACGTGCAAACACATATGCCCTTGTGTATCTTGTTCTGTATAAATATGAATTTCCGTATTCGGTTTACTGTACTTCACCGCATTCGAGAAAATTTGTCTAAAAATAAACCCAAGCCATTTGGCATCCGTTGTCACTACTTCCTCTAACTCGCCTATTTCGATCCCAATGCCTTTTTCTAAGCACCACGAACGCAGCTCGCGTATTTCTTTATAAATAACCGATTGCAATACAACTTTCTCTAACCGATTATCCTTTTCAATCGTAGATAGGCGTGTCGCATGGAGTTGCTGATCCAGTAATAAATAAATGCGGAGCCATTCATATTCGATCCGCTCTTTTAATGTCTCTTGTTCTATTTGATCGGTCATTAGCTTCAGCGCGGTCATTGGGGATTTCATTTCATGTACCCAAGCAAGAATTTCATCATGTCGCTCTAATGCATCTAGCTTTTGCTTGTTCATTTGTTGCTCTAGTTCATGTATTGTTTTATTCACGTGCTGTAACATTTGTCGCTGAAATGGCGAGACTTCATCCTCCACTGCAGCCCCACTACAAAAAGTGCGCAACTGCTTTGATTCTTTTACATAACGCCAGCTAAAGAAAATGAGGAAAAGCAGTACGTTTATTAGGTTGATGTACCGTATCGATACATCGGAAAAGCCATCATCTAAAAAGAATAAAATATTCATCCATAGTTGCAGACAGATAAAAAAAACAATCCATGCAAGCCGTTCTTTCAAAAATAGCCACATCATTGTGACACCGCCATATAACCGAGCCCTTTTTTCGTCACAATGACATCTTCTAAACCAATTTCCTCAAGTCGTTGACGCAGTCGATTCACATTGACCGTTAAAGTATTGTCGTTAACGAAGCGTTCATCATCCCAAAGCTTTCGCATCAATTCATCCCGCGACACAATTTGTCCACTCGATTTAAGCAACACCTTCAAAATAAATAGCTCATTTTTCGTTAACTCAATGTGCTTCCCATCATATTCAACCGTTGCACGATCATAATCAATGATAGCCCCGTTCCACCGTAGCATTTCAGTTGGTTGTTCTTGATAGTCATATGTACGTCGAAGTAATGCCTGTACTTTTGCTAATAATACTTCCATATGAAAGGGCTTTTGCACAAAATCATCCGCCCCCATTTGCATCGCCATCACCATATCCATCGGGTGATCTCGTGAGGATAAAAATAAAATCGGCACTTTGGAAATCGCTCGTATTTCTCGGCACCAATGAAACCCATCAAAGGCCGGTAATTGAATATCAATAATGACCAGTTGCGGCTGCTCCGCTAAAAAATCATCTAGTACGCGCTGAAAGTCGGCTGGTCCTATTACGTCAATCGACCACTGTGCGAAGCGTTCCCTAATGACTTCGAAAATCGATTCATCATCTTCTATTAAATATACTTTCACGTCTCCCGCCCCTCTCAAGAAATGTTCATCTATTATTATACACTTTTTGTAAAATACCAATATATACAAGTATGTAACAAAATAGCAAAGTATTTTGATTTTGTTGTTGATTTCTAATATTTCCGATTAATTGTATAATGAGTAGTAATTGTGTTTTACATTCATATAAATACTTTTATATGAAACATCTTCTATATTGCTATAACAATTAATTTATTTCTGTTTATAAGGAGGGCTTGTTTTGGACATTCGTCAAATTGAATACTTTGCAGAGGTTGCGAGACATCTAAGTTTTACAAAAGCTGCTTCTACTTTACATGTATCACAGCCTTCTATTAGTAAAGCTATTCAAAATTTAGAAGCCGAGTTAGGTGTACCGTTATTTTATCGCTCATCTAAGCAGTTAGAGCTAACAGATGCAGGGCAGGCGGTGTTAGTGAATGCGAAGCAAGTATTAGAAGCATTTAAAAATTTACGCTCTGAGTTAACCGACTTAATGGATTTAAAAAAAGGCCAAATCCGTATCGGCATTCCACCGATTGTCGGTGCAGAGTTTTTCACAAAATTAGTAAGTCAGTATAAGGAGCAATACCCTTATATTGAAATTATCTTATCTGAGGTGGGGACGAAAAAGATTCGCGAAGGGGTGGAAGCAGGGGAATTAGATATTGGCCTAATTTGCAATTTATGCATCGCGACTAATCAATTGGAAACGATTAGTATATTAAAGGACCCACTAATGTTAATTGTTCATCCGGATCATCCACTAGCTACTCGTCCTTTTATCAAATTATCTGAGCTAAAAAAAGAAACATTTGTCATGTACCGTAAAGACTTCACTTTATATGACCGTATCGTGGAAGAATGCGCTAAATACGGTTTTGTTCCTAACATTGCTTGTGAAACATCACAGAAAGATTTAATTATTGAAATGGTCGCAGCTAAGCTAGGGATTGCTTTACTTCCTAAAAAAATTTGTGAGAAAATAAAGGATGATACAATTGTAGCTATCCCATTTGATGAAGAACATATCTTCTTAGAACTAGGGATGGCGTGGAAAAAAAATAAATATTTATCCTATGCTGTACGGGAGTTTATTGCACTGACGCACGATTTTATTTCTGACTAAACAAAAAGACACATCTCTAAGTGAGATTGTGTCTTTTTTAATGCAGTGTATTGCTTAAGCGTTTACTGTGCTACCGTATTTCGCTTTTGCTTCTAAACGTTTTTTGTGTAGGATTGGCTCTGTATAGCCGTTTGGTTGATCGTAGCCTTTAAATACTAACTCACAAGCTGCTTGGAATGCGACAGATTCTTCGTAGTTTGGCGCCATTGGACGGTATGTTGCATCGCCCGCATTTTGCTCATCTACGACTTTCGCCATGCGCTCCATTGTTTCAACAACTTGTTCTTCTGTACAAATCCCGTGATGTAACCAGTTTGCCACGTGTTGACTAGAAATACGAAGCGTTGCACGGTCTTCCATCAGGCCGATGTCGTTGATGTCAGGTACTTTCGAACAACCTACCCCTTGTTCTACCCAGCGTACAACATAGCCTAAAATACCTTGCGCATTATTATCTAATTCTTGTTGGATTTCCTCTGGGCTCCAGTCTGTTGTTGGTGAAACTGGAATTTGTAAAATCGAATCTGTGAAGTCCTCTGAGCTCGATAAACCTTTTTGTACGTCTTTTACGTTTACTTGATGATAGTGTGTTGCGTGTAATGTCGCAGCTGTTGGTGATGGTACCCAAGCCGTGTTTGCCCCTGCTTGTGGATGGCCGATTTTTTGCTTTAACATTTCCGCCATTAAATCTGGCATTGCCCACATACCTTTACCGATTTGCGCGCGACCTTGTAAGCCCGCATCAAGCCCTACTACTACGTTTGATTTTTCATACGCTTGTAACCAAGTAGAAGATTTGATTTCATTTTTGCGAATCATTGGGCCAACTTCCATTGATGTATGGATTTCATCACCTGTACGATCTAGGAAGCCTGTGTTAATGAATACAACACGGTCTTTTACTTCTTTAATACATGCTTTTAAATTTAATGATGTACGGCGCTCTTCATCCATTACACCAATTTTTAGTGTGAATCGCTCTAAGCCAAGTAAATCTTCTACGCGACCAAATAGTTTGTTAGCAAATGCCACTTCTTGTGGACCATGCATTTTTGGTTTTACGATATAAATAGAGCCTTTTTGAGAGTTTTTATGTTGGCCATTACCTAATAGCTCATGTTTTGAGATTAAGCTTGTCATAACGCCATCTAAAATTCCTTCCGGTACTTCATTTCCATCTTTATCCAAAATAGCGCTATTTGTCATTAAGTGCCCAACGTTACGCACAAACATTAATGAACGACCTGATAATGTAATTGTTTCACCGTTTACCCCTGTATATGTGCGGTCAGGATTTAATGTACGTTCTACTGTTTTGGAACCTTTTTGGAACGTAGCGACTAAATCACCTTTCATTAAACCTAACCAGTTGCTGTATACTAATACTTTATCTTCTGCATCCACCGCTGCAACAGAGTCTTCACAGTCCATAATTGTTGTAACAGCTGATTCTAATACGATATCTTTCACACCTGCTGCATCCGTCTTGCCGATAGGATGCTCACGGTCGATTTGAATTTCGATGTGTAAATCATTGTTTTTTACTAACACAACTGTTGGCTCTTCAAGTGTGCCTTGATAGCCTACTAATTTTGAAGCATCTTCAAGACCAGTAGTTTCACCGTTTTGTAATGTAGCGACTAACTCGCCATCTACAATTGCATATTTTACTACATCTGTATGTGAAGCACCTTTCAGCGCCACCGCTTGATCTAATACATTTTTAGAATAAGCAATTACCTTTTCCCCACGAACAGGATTGTAGCCTTTGCCTTTTTCAGCACCGTCTTCTTCACTAATTGCGTCTGTACCATATAACGCATCATATAGACTTCCCCAACGAGCATTCGCTGCATTGATAGCATAACGAGCGTTGTTTACTGGTACTACTAATTGTGGACCCGCTTGCACAGCAATCGCATCATCTACATTTTCAGTTGAAACTTTGAATGGTTCCACTTTTGGCTCAAGGTACCCAATTTCTTGTAGGAATGATTTGTATGCATTAAAATCAAAGTTCTCTTTGTTTTCCTTATGCCAGTTATTAATTAGTTCTTGTAGCTCATCACGACGTGCTAAAAGTGCTTTATTTTCCGGTGCTAAATCGTGAATTAATGTATCAAATCCAGCCCAAAATTGCGCTTGCTCTACACCGCTTTCTGGAAGCGCTTTTGTATTTACAAAATCATAAAGCTCAGAAGCTACTTGAAGATTTCCTACTTGAATATACTTTGTCATAAATAAATCCCCCTTGTGACTACTCACTAATAAGAGAAAACTCTCTCCCCTTGCGTACCCTCATTATAAATCGATTCCCCTTTAGAAATGAAATACATATTTTGAATAGTCATTATTCGATTTAGTTATATAACAATTTTAAATAATCAAAATTGTTATATAACTGAAAGGGTTGCAGTCTTATAGATAAATAAGTAGGACGTATTTTAGCTAGAGTAGGGCAATGTAAATACCTTTAAAAAGCTAATATATATTGGCAAGCGTGCTTATTTACCTTTTACTGTTAATAAACGGGTGTGAAACATTGATTTCCACCGGGCATACTTCAGTTATACTCGCTACCCTTCGCTTTTAGATCGTTATTTTTTTAAGAAAAAGTATATTTTCCAAAAACAACAAAAAAACCTTGAGAGCGTCCCCTCAAGGTTTTTAGAAAATTAGCGTTAGCTAAAATTATTTTTGGATAGAAGCAACTACGCCAGCGCCTACAGTACGGCCACCCTCACGGATAGAGAATTTAGTACCTTCTTCAAGAGCGATTGGAGCGATAAGTTCTACTGTCATTTCGATGTTATCGCCAGGCATTACCATTTCAACGCCTTCTGGTAAGTTACAGATACCTGTTACGTCAGTTGTACGGAAGTAGAACTGAGGACGGTAGTTAGAGAAGAATGGAGTATGACGGCCACCCTCTTCTTTTGATAAAACGTAAACTTCAGCTTTGAAGTTTGTGTGTGGAGTAATTGAACCTGGTTTAGCTAATACTTGACCACGTTGGATATCTTCACGAGCTACACCACGAAGTAAAGCACCGATGTTGTCTCCAGCTTCAGCGTAGTCTAATAATTTACGGAACATTTCTACACCAGTAACAGTTGTAGATTTTGCTTCTTCTTGAAGACCAACGATCTCAACTACGTCACCAACTTTAACTTGACCACGTTCAACACGGCCAGTTGCTACTGTACCACGACCAGTGATAGAGAATACGTCCTCTACTGGCATCATGAATGGTTTGTCAGTTTGACGCTCTGGAGTTGGGATGTAAGAATCTACAGCATCCATTAATTCAACGATTTTTTCTTCCCATTGAGCTTCGCCTTCAAGAGCTTTAAGAGCAGAACCTTTGATTACAGGAATATCATCGCCTGGGAAGTCATATTCAGAAAGTAGGTCACGGATTTCCATTTCTACTAATTCTAATAATTCTTCGTCGTCAACCATATCACATTTGTTCATGAATACTACTAAGTAAGGAACACCTACTTGACGAGATAAAAGGATGTGCTCACGAGTTTGTGGCATTGGGCCGTCAGCAGCAGATACTACTAAGATACCGCCGTCCATTTGAGCAGCACCAGTGATCATGTTTTTAACATAGTCAGCGTGTCCTGGGCAGTCAACGTGTGCATAGTGACGAGTTTCAGTTTCATATTCTACGTGAGAAGTATTGATTGTAATACCACGCTCTTTTTCTTCTGGAGCGTTATCGATGTCAGCGTAAGATTTAGCTTCGCCACCCATTTTTTTAGATAATACTGTTGCGATAGCAGCAGTTAAAGTTGTTTTACCATGGTCAACGTGTCCGATTGTACCAATGTTAGCATGCGTTTTCGAACGGTCAAATTTTTCTTTAGCCATTAGAGAAAGCCTCCTAAATATATGTTTTAGTTTTTTTATGTTATAACTGCATGGCAAGCAAGGGCCCTTCCTTGCCATGTCAATCATAGCTTACAAGTTATTTATACTTGATACAAGATGAAAATTCAATTATTCACCTTTATTTTTTTTGATGATATCTTCAGCAATTGATTTTGGTACTTCTTCATAATGATCGAATACCATTGAGAATGTACCGCGACCTTGTGTTGCTGAACGTAAAGTTGTAGCATATCCGAACATTTCAGATAGTGGAACCATTGCACGTACTACTTGAGAGTTACCGCGAGCTTCCATACCCTCAACGCGTCCGCGACGAGCAGTAATGTTACCCATGATATCACCAAGGTACTCTTCTGGCATTACAACTTCAACTTTCATCATTGGCTCTAAAATAACTGGGCTACATTTAGATGCAGCAGCTTTTAGTGCCATAGAAGCAGCGATTTTGAACGCCATTTCGTTTGAGTCAACATCATGGTAAGAACCATCGAATAATTTCGCTTTGATGTCGATTAATGGGTAACCAGCAACTACACCGCGGTCAAGCGAGTCACGAAGACCTGCTTCAACTGCTGGAATGTATTCACGTGGTACTACACCACCAACGATAGCATTTTCAAATTCAAAGCCTGCGCCCTCTTCGTTTGGAGAGAACTCGATCCATACGTCACCGTATTGACCACGACCACCTGATTGACGAGTAAATTTACCTTGAACTTGTGCAGAACCACGGAATGTTTCACGGTAAGATACCATTGGCGCACCAACGTTACATTCAACTTTGAATTCACGTTTCATACGGTCAACAAGGATGTCTAAGTGTAACTCACCCATACCAGAGATGATTGTTTGACCAGTCTCTTGGTCAGTGTGAGCACGGAATGTTGGATCTTCTTCTTGTAATTTTTGTAAAGCTTGACCCATTTTATCTTGGTCAGCTTTTGATTTAGGCTCTACAGATAAAGAGATAACTGGCTCTGGGAATTCCATAGACTCTAGGATAACAAGGTTTTTCTCGTCACATAGAGTATCACCAGTAGTCGTATCTTTAAGACCTACAGCAGCAGCGATGTCACCAGCGAATACTTTAGAAATTTCTTCACGGCTGTTCGCGTGCATTTGTAGGATACGACCTACACGTTCACGTTTACCTTTTGTAGAGTTTTGTACGTATGAACCAGAATCTAAAGTACCTGAGTACACACGGAAGAATGTTAATTTACCTACGAATGGATCAGTCATAACTTTAAACGCAAGCGCTGAGAACGGCTGGTCGTCTGAAGAATGACGTACGATTTCTTCGTCACCATCAACAGAAGTACCTTTGATTGCTGGTACGTCAGTTGGCGCTGGAAGGTAATCAACTGCTGCATCTAGCATTTTACGAACACCTTTGTGTTTGAATGCTGTACCGCAAAGTACTGGGTAGAACTCTACCGCGATTGTTGCTTTACGGATAGCTGCTTTCAGGTCAGCTACAGTGATTTCTTCACCTTCTAAGTATTTCTCCATAAGATCTTCATCAACGCTTGCTACAGCATCGATTAATTTCTCACGGTACTCTTCAGCTTGGTCTTGGAATTCTGCTGGAATTTCGCCTACAGTAAGCGCTGTACCTTCGTCGTTTCCATAGAATGTTGCGTTCATTTCTACTAAGTCAATGATGCCTTTGAATTCATCTTCAGCACCGATTGGTAATTGGATTGGGTGAGCGTTTGCTTGTAAGCGCTCATGTAAAGTACCTACAGAGTATAAGAAGTCTGCACCCATTTTATCCATTTTGTTGATGAATACGATACGTGGTACGCCGTAAGTTGTAGCTTGACGCCATACTGTTTCAGTTTGAGGCTCAACACCAGATTGAGCATCAAGTACTGTTACCGCACCATCAAGTACACGTAGTGAACGTTCTACTTCTACTGTGAAGTCTACGTGACCTGGAGTATCGATGATGTTAATACGGTGACCTGCCCATTGAGCTGTTGTTGCAGCAGAAGTGATTGTAATACCACGTTCTTGCTCTTGCTCCATCCAGTCCATTTGAGCTCCACCATCGTGAGTTTCACCAATTTTGTGAATCTTACCAGTGTAATAAAGGATACGCTCAGTTGTTGTTGTTTTACCAGCATCAATGTGAGCCATGATCCCAATATTACGTGTATTCTCTAGAGAGAATTCGCGTTTCATCGGAAATTGCTCCTTCCATATTGGGTTTAGACTATATAAAACCTTGTACTGACCAAATTAGTCAGTACATAGGTTATATTACCAGCGGTAGTGAGCGAATGCTTTGTTCGCTTCTGCCATTTTGTGCATATCTTCACGTTTCTTAACTGAAGCACCAGTGTTGTTTGATGCATCTAAGATTTCGTTAGCTAAACGCTCTTCCATCGTTTTTTCACCACGAAGACGAGAGTAGTTTACTAAGTAACGAAGACCTAAAGTTGTACGGCGTTCTGGACGAACTTCAACCGGTACTTGGTAGTTAGAACCACCAACACGACGAGCGCGTACTTCAAGAACTGGCATTACATTGTTTAATGCCGCTTCGAATACTTCTAGAGGATCTTGACCTGAACGTTCTTTCACAAGTTCGAACGCACCGTATAAAATCTTTTGAGAAGTACCTTTTTTACCGTCAATCATCATTTTATTAACTAAACGAGTTACTAGTTTTGAATTATAAATTGGATCTGGTAACACGTCACGTTTGGAAACAGGACCTTTACGAGGCATGTGTTTTCCTCCTTTCAGATGAATATCTATTTTAGAATTTGTAGTTTAAATTATTTTTTCTCTTTTGGACGTTTTGTACCATATAGAGAACGAGATTGCATACGGCCGTTAACACCAGCAGTGTCAAGTGCACCACGAACGATGTGATAACGTACCCCTGGTAAGTCTTTTACACGACCGCCACGGATAAGAACAACACTGTGCTCTTGTAAGTTGTGGCCTTCACCAGGAATGTAAGCTGTAACCTCGATTTGGTTAGTTAAACGTACACGAGCGTATTTACGTAACGCTGAGTTAGGTTTTTTAGGCGTCATAGTACCTACACGAGTACAAACACCACGTTTTTGTGGAGATTTAACATCAGTTAAAGATTTTTTAAATGAGTTATATCCTTTGTTTAACGCTGGTGAGTCTGATTTCGTGATTTTAGATTTACGAGGCTTACGTACCAATTGGTTAATTGTAGGCATCGATTTTTCCTCCCTTCATTGGATCCTTGTAATACCACACATCCAGGTGGTTCATTTTTTGGGTAAAAACAAAGTCTTTGTGTACTATACACAAAAACTACATCGCAGTAACCGCAACAACTGCAGCTCCAACTTGAATGCCGCAAGCTTTCCCAAGTTCTTTTTTCGACTCAACGAGATGAACTGGTATCCCGATTTCTTTCGCGAGAAGAATGGCCGGATCGGTTACCCAACTGTCTGCATCAAGTGCAATAAAAACTTCGGTCACTTGTCCAGCACGCATCGCTTTCACTGCCTGCTTTGTACCTATGATTGTTTGACTAGCCTGTGTTACTTTATCATAAGACATTTTCATATCCTCCGAAGTACAGACAGTTAACTATCAACCTTGAATATATTATCATCCCTAATACTGAGTGTCAACTAATATCTTTAAAAATCCCGGGTAGGAACACGCCTACCCGGAATACATCATTTATTCAAATGCAGTTAATTCTTCTTCCGTTGCATCGATATCATCTGCAATGCGGATTTGACGGTAACGTTGCATACCAGTACCTGCAGGAACAAGTTTACCGATAATTACGTTTTCCTTCAGACCAAGGAGCTCATCACGCTTACCTTTAATCGCTGCATCCGTTAACACACGTGTTGTTTCTTGGAATGATGCAGCAGATAAGAACGATTCTGTTTCAAGAGACGCTTTTGTAATACCAAGGATTACTGGGCGACATGTTGCAGGGTTTTTCCCACTTAAAACAGCCTCTACGTTTGCCTCAGCAAATTGATGCACATCTAGTAATGAACCTGGTAATAGCTCTGTATCGCCCGCTTCAATTACGCGCACTTTACGAAGCATTTGGCGAACCATTACCTCGATGTGCTTGTCACCAATTTCTACCCCTTGCATACGGTATACTTTTTGTACTTCTTTCAACAGATACTCTTGCACTGTTGCTACATCTTTTACTTTTAATAATTGTTTTGGATCGATAGAACCTTCTGTCAGAATTTGACCAGGTTTCACTTCATCACCTAGTACTACTTTCAGACGTGCATTGTATGGCGCCTGATATTTACGTGTTTCTACTTCACCTGTAATTGTAATTTCTTTTAAGCCTTCGCGAATTTCCTCGATATCTGTCACCGAACCTGAGATTTCAGAAATAACCGCCTGCCCTTTCGGATTACGCGCCTCAAAAATCTCTTGGATACGCGGAAGACCTTGTGTAATATCGTTTCCGGCTACCCCACCTGTATGGAATGTACGCATCGTTAACTGCGTACCTGGCTCACCAATCGATTGAGCAGCGATAATACCAACCGCTTCCCCAACCTCTACTTCGTCGCCAGTAGCTAAGTTCATACCGTAACATTTTTTACATACACCATGCTTTGTATTACATGTGAATGCAGAACGGATAGTTACTTGCTCGATACCAGCTTCTTCAATAACTTTTGCGATATCTTGTGTAATTAATCCATCACGTTCTAAAACAACCGCCCCTGTTTCAGGGTGTAGGATTGTTTTCTTCGTATAACGACCTACGATACGCTCATCTAGTGCTTCGATAACCTCGTTACCTTCCATTAACGCACCGATTGTTAAACCACGGTCCGTACCACAATCATCTTCACGAACGATTACGTCTTGTGCAACGTCTACTAGACGACGCGTTAAGTAACCTGAATCGGCCGTTTTTAACGCTGTATCGGCAAGACCTTTACGCGCACCGTGAGTCGAGATGAAGTATTCTAATACCGTTAAACCTTCACGGAACGAAGATTTGATTGGTAACTCGATAATACGACCAGCTGGGTTGGCCATCAGACCACGCATACCAGCAAGCTGTGTAAAGTTCGATGCGTTACCACGGGCACCAGAGTCAGACATCATAAAGATTGGGTTTGTTTTTTGTAAAGAGTCCATCAGCTTGCCTTGGATAACATCCTTCGCTTTTGACCAGATCTCAATTACGCGATCATAGCGCTCTTCCTCTGTGATTAAACCACGACGGAATTGCTTCATCACTTTGTCTACTTTTCCTTGTGCTTCCTCAAGGATTTTACCTTTATCAGGTAATACCTCGATATCCGATACACCTACTGTAATACCAGCACGAGTTGAGTATTTGAAACCTAAGTCTTTCATGCGGTCAAGCATTTTAGACGTTTCCGTAATTTTAAACTGCTTAAATACTTGTGCGATAACGTTTCCTAAGAATTTCTTACGGAATGGTGACACCGCTGGAATCGAAGCAAAATGCTTACGTAATACAGCTTGGCGTTGCGCTTGGATTTGTTCATCTTCTGATAATGACGCATATCCTTCCGTTGCTTCCACCTCTGCAAGTGCTTCTGCATCAATTGTTAATTTTACAAAATACTTCTCAGGTGTTTTATCTTCTAAGTTTGTATCTGTTGGCTCATTAATATAAGGGAATGATGCCGGTAAAATTTCGTTGAAGATTACCTTACCAACAGTCGTTAATAAGAACATGCTATTTTGCTCTTCTGTAAACGTCGGGTTGTTTAATGAAGAAGCTTTAATCGCAATACGTGTGTGTAAATGCACATGACCTGTTTGATATGCAATTAACACTTCATCTGGACCGTAGAAGATAGCGCCTTCACCACGTGCACCTTCACGCTCAAGCGTTAAGTAGTAGTTACCTAGTACCATATCTTGAGACGGTGTTACAACTGGTTTACCATCTTTCGGGTTCAGGATGTTTTGAGCTGCTAACATCAGTAGGCGAGCTTCTGCTTGTGCTTCTGCTGATAATGGTACGTGGACCGCCATTTGGTCACCATCAAAGTCAGCGTTGTAAGCTGTACATACTAATGGGTGAAGACGAATAGCACGACCTTCTACTAATGTCGGCTCGAATGCTTGAATACCAAGACGGTGAAGCGTCGGGGCACGGTTAAGTAATACCGGATGCTCACGAATAACGTCTTCTAAAACGTCCCATACTTCATTGTGCATACGCTCGATTTTACGCTTTGCACTCTTAATATTATGTGCAAGACCACGTTCTACCAGTTCTTTCATAACAAAAGGCTTGAATAACTCAATCGCCATTTCTTTTGGTAGACCACATTGGTACATTTTTAAGTTTGGACCTACTACGATAACGGAACGACCAGAGTAGTCTACACGTTTACCAAGTAAGTTTTGACGGAAACGACCTTGTTTCCCTTTCAGCATATGTGAAAGCGATTTTAACGGACGGTTACCAGGACCTGTTACCGGACGACCACGACGACCGTTGTCAATTAAAGCATCGACTGCTTCTTGTAACATACGTTTTTCGTTTTGTACGATAATGCTTGGTGCACCAAGATCCAGTAAACGTTTTAAACGGTTGTTACGGTTAATAACACGACGGTATAAATCATTTAAGTCAGAAGTGGCGAAACGACCACCATCTAATTGCACCATTGGACGAAGCTCTGGTGGAATAACAGGTAGTACATCAAGAATCATCCAAGATGGCTTGTTGCCTGAGTTACGGAATGATTCTACTACTTCAAGGCGTTTAATCGCACGTGTACGGCGTTGTCCTTGAGCAGTTTTTAACTCTTCTTTTAACATGACTGTTTCTTCTTCTAAGTCGATTTGTTCAAGAAGCTTTTTAATCGCTTCTGCGCCCATCGCCGCTTCGAATGTATTACCGAATTTTTCACGGTATGCACGGTATTCTTTTTCAGAAAGTAGTTGTTTATGTTCTAAATTTGTACCTGCAGCATCAATTACTACATAAGATGCAAAGTAAATGACTTCCTCAAGTGCACGTGGTGACATATCTAAAATCAGCCCCATACGACTTGGGATACCTTTGAAGTACCAAATATGCGAGACAGGAGCAGCTAATTCAATATGCCCCATACGCTCACGGCGAACCTTTGCACGTGTTACTTCCACACCACAACGGTCACAAACTACACCTTTATAACGAACACGTTTGTATTTACCACAGTGACATTCCCAATCTTTTGTTGGTCCAAAGATTCGTTCACAGAAAAGACCATCTTTTTCTGGTTTTAATGTACGGTAGTTGATTGTTTCCGGCTTTTTCACTTCACCATAAGACCAAGAACGAATCTTGTCTGGAGAAGCTAAACCAATTTTCATATATTCAAATTCATTAACGTCTATCAAGGAGCCTACCTCCCTTTAGTATAAGTCCTTTAATGACTTTTCCGTAGCTCGACATATAATGGCAAAAAAAGTTTAAACGCTATCCGATTAAACTTTTTGCACAGGAAAATTACATAAGTAATACATGTGGGCAGGCAATACCTGCCCATGAAATGTATGACTTTGCTAAAACATTTAGTACATTTTATTATTCAAATGATTCTACTGGCTCTTCTTCCGCAACTGGCGCAATATTTAATGCATCTGCCGGTTGAAGATCGTCTTCATCATCTAAATCACGAAGCTCTACCTCTTCATCATTGATTGTTAACATCTTAACATCCATACCTAAAGATTGAAGCTCTTTGATTAATACTTTAAATGATTCTGGTACACCTGGTTCTGGTACACTCTCACCTTTTACGATTGCTTCATATGTTTTCACACGACCTACAACATCATCTGATTTTACAGTTAAAATCTCTTGTAATGTGTAAGCAGCACCGTAAGCTTCAAGTGCCCATACCTCCATCTCACCGAAGCGCTGACCACCGAATTGTGCTTTACCACCAAGCGGTTGTTGCGTTACTAATGAGTATGGACCTGTTGAACGTGCATGTAGTTTATCGTCAACCATGTGCGCTAGTTTGATCATATACATAACACCAACAGATACACGGTTGTCAAATGGCTCACCTGAACGTCCATCATAAAGAATCGTTTTACCATCACGGTTCATACCAGCTTCTTCCATCGTATCCCAAACATCTTCCTCATTAGCGCCGTCAAATACAGGCGTAGCCATGTATTCACCTAAGTAGCGTGCAGCCATTCCTAAGTGTAGCTCTAATACTTGTCCGATGTTCATACGAGAAGGTACCCCAAGTGGGTTTAACATAATGTCAACTGGTGTGCCGTCTGGCATAAACGGCATATCTTCTTCCGGTAAGATGCGAGAGATAACCCCTTTGTTACCGTGACGTCCGGCCATTTTGTCCCCAACGCGAATTTTACGTTTTTGAACAATATATACACGAACTAATTGGTTTACACCCGGTGGTAATTCATCGCCATCTTCACGATTGAATACTTTTACATCTAGAACGATACCGCCAGCTCCGTGAGGTACTTTTAATGATGTATCACGTACTTCACGTGCTTTCTCACCGAAGATTGCATGAAGTAGTCGTTCTTCAGCCGTTAACTCCGTAACCCCTTTAGGTGTTACTTTCCCTACTAAGATATCGCCATCGCGAACTTCCGCACCAATACGGATGATTCCGCGTTCGTCTAAGTTACGCAGTGCATCTTCCCCAACGTTTGGAATATCACGTGTGATTTCTTCAGGTCCTAGCTTTGTATCACGAGACTCTGATTCATATTCTTCAATATGAACAGATGTATATACATCGTCTTTTACAAGGCGCTCACTCATAATAACCGCATCCTCGTAGTTAAAGCCATCCCATGTCATGAACGCAACAAGTACGTTACGACCAAGTGCTAATTCGCCACTTTCCATTGATGGACCGTCAGCTAAAATATCACGTGGTTTTACACGGTCGCCCACTTTTACGATCGGACGTTGGTTATACGATGTACCTTGGTTTGAACGAATGAATTTTTGTAATTTGTATTTTACTAAGTCGCCTTTTACCTCTTTGCCGTCAACCGTTTCAATTGTACGAACGTGGATTGAACGAGCTTCTACATGCTCCACAATCCCATGGTATTTAGCGACAACAGCAGCACCAGAGTCACGCGCGTCAACGTGCTCCATACCAGTACCAACAAATGGTGCCTCTGGATTTAATAATGGAACCGCTTGACGTTGCATGTTCGCACCCATCAGCGCACGGTTTGAGTCATCGTTCTCTAAGAACGGAATACAAGCTGTGGCAGCAGATACGACTTGCTTTGGTGATACATCCATGTAGTCAATAACGTCACGTTTGAACACCGTGTTATCACCACGGAAACGTCCTACTACTTCTTCGTTAGCAAACGTTTTATCTGGGCTTAATATAGAGTTCGCTTGTGCGACTACATAGTTATCTTCTTCATCCGCCGTTAAGTAATCGATTTGCTCTGTTACTTGACCAGTTTCAGGGTCTACACGACGGTAAGGCGTTTCGATAAAGCCAAATTTATTTACTTTTGCGAACGATGAAAGCGAGTTAATCAGACCGATGTTTGGTCCCTCAGGCGTTTCAATCGGACACATACGACCATAGTGAGAGTAGTGAACGTCACGTACTTCCATACCAGCACGTTCTCGTGTTAAACCACCAGGTCCTAATGCAGATAAACGACGTTTGTGCGTTAACTCTGCTAATGGGTTTGTTTGATCCATGAATTGCGATAATTGTGAGCTACCAAAGAACTCTTTAATCGATGCAATCACTGGACGGATATTGATTAGCTGTTGTGGTACGATAGCTGCTGTGTCATTGATGGACATACGCTCACGTACGACACGCTCCATACGAGATAAACCGATACGGAATTGGTTTTGCAGTAGCTCACCAACAGAACGTAAACGACGGTTACCTAAATGGTCGATATCATCCGTATTACCTACACCATATAATAAGTCAAAGAAGTATGAAACCGATGCTAAAATATCAGCTGGTGTAAGATTTTTTACTTCTTCATCGATATATGCATTAGAAATTACATTAATTTCTTTTTGTGATTCATCATTTGGGGCATAAATTTTAATCGATTGTACCGTAATATCATCCTCTAACACGCCACCTACTTGTGATAGCGTACGGAAACCAACACCTTTTTCTAAATAAGGTATTAATTTATCCAATGTACGACGATCGATTAACGTTCCCTTTTCAACTAAAACTTCACCAGTTTCTGGATCAGCTAATGTTTCTGCAATCGTTTGATTGAATAAACGATTTTTGATATGCAGCTTTTTATTCATTTTATAGCGACCAACATTCGCTAAATCATAACGTTTTGCATCGAAGAAACGAGAGTAAAGTAAACTTTTCGCACTTTCAACTGTTGGCGGCTCACCTGGACGTAGACGCTCGTAAATTTCAAGAAGCGCTTTTTCAGTGCTTTCTGTATTATCCTTTTCAAGCGTATTACGTAAGTACTCGTTATCACCGATAATATCGATAATTTCTTGGTCTGAGCCAAAACCTAACGCACGTAACAATACAGTGACCGGTAGTTTACGTGTACGATCAATACGAACGTATACAACATCCTTTGCATCCGTTTCGTATTCAAGCCATGCTCCACGGTTCGGAATGACCGTAGCACCGAAGCCTTTTTTACCGTTTTTGTCCGTTTTATCATGGAAGTAAACACTTGGAGAACGAACTAACTGCGAAACGATAACACGCTCAGCACCGTTAATAATAAACGTACCTGTTTCTGTCATTAATGGGAAATCACCCATAAACACATCTTGCTCTTTTACTTCATCTGTTTCTTTGTTGTGTAAACGCACTTTTACGCGTAATGGCGCAGCAAAAGTTACGTCACGTTCTTTACATTCATCAACATCATACTTCGGCTCACCTAATGTATAGTCGACAAATTCAAGTGAAAGATTACCTGTAAAATCTTCGATTGGAGAAATGTCGTGGAACATCTCGCGCAATCCTTCTTCAAGGAACCACTCATAAGATGCTGTTTGAATTTCGATTAAGTTCGGAAGCTCCAGCACCTCATTAATACGCGCAAAGCTTCTACGCTGGCGGTGTTGTCCGTACTGAACTAGTTGACCTGTCAACTCATTCACCCCTCAATAAAGCGATAATAGGTCTTTGCAAAATCCACCAAATGGTGTATGATTTCGAAAGACAAAAAGAAAACGAGACACAAGTTTGATCTCATTTTCGGTTAAACTAAACTTATTTTTGAGCAGTCTGCCCTAAAAATCTACTTTTTAATACAAAAGGGCATACTTCTTCAAAATAATAATTTTGCATTTTATTATGTTATCACATTCAATTTGTCAAGTCAATATTTACAGTTATGTTCGCTATTTTTTCGCGCGAATAATCCAATAACCTTTTTTCTTCTCAACAATATCTACTTCTGAAAACATTTCTTCTAAATAACTTACTGTCGATGGTGCCCCTTGCTTTTTTTGAATGACAACCCAAAGCTCACCTGCTTCAACTAACTTTTCATACGATTCATTGTAAAATTTAAAAATCGTCTCTTTCCCCGCACGAATAGGCGGATTTGTTAGAATCGCTGCCGCTTTCACATCACCAACCGTAGCAAGTCCATCACTTTCAAAAATTCGTACATTTTGAATCCCGTTCAATTGCGCATTCTTTTGAGCCAGTGCAATGGCACGGGTATTAATGTCCATCATATGGACGAAACGCTCTGGATGCGCCTTTGCAATCGACAACCCAATCGGACCATAGCCACAACCAACATCCAATATATCACCTGCTACTTCTGGTATTTCAAAAGCTTCGATTAATACACGGGAACCAAAATCTACTTCGCTTTTACTAAATACGCCCGCATCTGTTTCAAATGTAAACACAGACCCTAGTAAAGTAAACTTCCATTGGCGTGGCTTGCTTTCCGTTTGAGGTTTGTTGGAATAATAATGTTCAGACATAATACAACACGCCTCCGTTCATTTATAAATGATTAGTCAAAAATAAATCTCTATTTACTTTGATTAAAATACTATCTTTTTCATGCGGATGTCTACAAAGCTTTAAGCTTTTCTATCTCTAAAAAGAAAAGCCCGTCACATTGACGAGCTTTTCATACAACTAGAGTTAAAATTACTTAACTTCTACAGTTGCGCCAACTTCTTCAAGTTTAGCTTTGATTTCTTCAGCCTCTTCTTTAGAAGCGCCTTCTTTAAGAGCTTTAGGAGCGTTATCTACTACTTCTTTAGCTTCTTTTAAGCCAAGACCAGTGATTTCGCGTACTACTTTGATAACTTTGATTTTTTCAGCACCAGCGCTAGCTAATACTACATCAAATTCAGTTTGTTCTTCAGCTGCTGCAGCACCGCCTGCAACTACAGCTACAGGAGCTGCTGCTGTTACACCGAATTCTTCTTCGATAGCTTTTACTAAATCGTTTAATTCAAGAACTGTCATAGCTTTAACAGCTTCTAAGATTTGCTCTTTTGTCATTTTAATTTCCTCCTATGGAATGTTTTATAATTTAAAGTTTAGGCCGTTAAGCCGAGATTCGAAGTTTGGGGTGAATTAAGCACCTTGTTCTTCTTTTTGTTCTGCAACTGCTTTTGTTGCAAGCGCAAGATTGCGGATTGGCGCTTGAAGTACAGATAAAAGCATAGAAAGTAGACCTTCGCGTGATGGAAGTTCTGCAAGAGCTTTAACATCAGCTTCAGATGCAACCGTACCTTCGATAATACCAGCTTTAATTTCTAACGCGTCGTTTTTCTTAGCGAACTCGTTGATAATTTTTGCTGGAGCTACTACGTCTTCGTTAGAGAACGCAACAGCGTTTGGACCAGTTAAGAATTCGTTGATAGCTTCTACACCAGCAACTTCTGCAGCACGACGAGTTAAAGTGTTTTTGTATACTTTGAACTCTACGCCAGCTTCACGAAGTTGTTTACGTAATTCTGTAACTTGAGCAACGGTTAAACCGCGGTAATCAACTACTACTACAGATGCAGCAGCAGAGAATTTATCAGCGATTTCTTGTACTTGAACCTTTTTAGTTTCAACTGCTTTGCTCATTTATGACACCTCCTATTAGAATGAGTCATTTATACCGACAAAAGAAAGCCCTTATGCCAAAGTAGACATAAGGGCAGAAAGTCATCATCTTAAAAGAATCCGAACTCCGATGTCCTCGGTAGGATCATTAAGTGACAAGTCACTCCTACTGTCTACGGTACAAATGGATGATTCACAACAGCAACAATCTTACCAAGTAAGCGAAGCATTGTCAACCAAATTTAAATAAAATTATTTAATCACTACTGATTGAGTATCCACTTTAACAGCTGGACCCATTGTAGTTGTTACGTTTACAGACTTCATATAAGTACCTTTAGCTGCAGCTGGTTTAGCTTTTTGTACTACATCGAATACTGTTAAGAAGTTTTCTACTAATTTTTCTGTTTCGAAAGAAACTTTACCGATAGGAGCGTGGATAATACCCGCTTTGTCAGCACGGTATTCTACTTTACCAGCTTTGATTTCTTCGATTGCTTTTGTTACGTCAAATGTAACTGTACCAGTTTTAGGGTTTGGCATTAAACCTTTAGGACCTAATACACGACCAAGTTTACCAACTTCACCCATCATATCTGGAGTTGCAACGATTACATCGAACTCAAACCAACCTTGTTGGATTTTTGTGATGTACTCTGCATCGCCTACATAGTCAGCGCCAGCAGCTTCTGCTTCTTTAAGTTTTTCACCTTTAGCGAATACTAATACGCGTTGTGTTTTACCAGTACCGTTTGGAAGCACTACTGCACCACGGATTTGTTGGTCGTTTTTACGAGTATCGATTCCTAATTTGAAAGCAACTTCTACAGTAGCGTCAAAGTTTACTGTGCTTGTTTTTTGAGCTAAAGCGATTGCTTCTGCTGCTTCATATAATTTAGAACGGTCTACTAATTTAGCCGCATCTTGTAACTTTTTACCTTTTTTAGCCATTGTTAATTTCCTCCTTGATTGTGGTTGTAGCGGAATGAACCTCCCACGAATAAAGGTTGCGCCCTCAACAGAGTGCAGCAACCTTCCAAAAACAAATGCATCATCAAGTCTTTGAAGATGGGATTAGTCTTCGATAACAATACCCATGCTTCGTGCAGTACCTTCAACCATTAACATTGCAGCTTCTACAGATGCAGCGTTTAGGTCTGGCATTTTTTGTTCAGCGATTTCGCGAACTTTATCACGTTTAACCGTTGCAACTTTCTTACGGTTTGGTTCACCAGATCCAGATTGGATACCAGCAGCTACTTTAAGTAATACTGCAGCTGGTGGAGTTTTTGTAATGAAAGTGAACGAACGGTCTTCGAATACTGAAATTTCAACCGGAATGATTAGACCAGCTTGATCAGCAGTACGAGCGTTGAACTCCTTACAGAATCCCATGATGTTAACACCTGCTTGACCTAGTGCAGGACCAACCGGTGGAGCTGGGTTAGCTTTACCAGCAGGAATTTGAAGTTTTACAACTTTAATTACTTTTTTAGCCACGAGACACACCTCCTTAAGTCCGTGATGTGGTAATTGGGTTGCCCCTCCCACTCAATATCTGTCTGTCGGCTTAAAATCCGATAACATTAAAAATGAAATGATGTATCAAACTGAAATAAATTGACAGTCTGACCTATGAAATGATAACACTTTTATTTTGTTAACGCAAGTAGAAATAATTCTATATTTTGCGAATTTGTGTAAAGTCCAGTTCCATCTTCGTCTCACGGCCGAACATATCAACCGTTACTTTTATCTTACCTTTTTCTACATCAATTTCTTCCACTCTACCTTGGAAGTGCGCGAATGGTCCTTCTAACACTTCAACCACTTCGCCTACTGTCACAGCCACTTCACCAATTGCTGTTTCATTCATACCCATTTGAGCAAGTAAGCGCTCTGCTTCTTCCGGTAATAATGGTGTTGGTTTTGCTCCTCCACCTGATGAGCCGATGAAACCTGTCACACCCGGTGTATTACGTACAACATACCACGAATCATCCGTCATGATTAACTCCACTAATACATAACCAGGGAATACTTTACGCATGACCGTACGCTTTTTACCATCTTCTTTAATATCGATTTCTTCATGTTCAGGAACGATTACACGGAAGATTTTATCTTGCATGCCCATTGTTTCAACACGTTTTTCAAGATTTGCTTTTACACGGTTTTCATAACCTGAATAAGTATGCACTACATACCAATTTTTCTCCATAATTCACGGAGCCCTCCTTCTAGTACTTGTGATGCATTATTGTACGCCACACAAATTTTTAGCCAAATGAAAAAACCCGTTGTTTCTAAAGGATACGGGCTATTTCATCAATATACTATTTTTACAGTTCTAAGAACCAACGCAATGCCTCTGAAACACCTAAATCCACTACCGTAAAGTATAAAGCAAAGAAAATGACAGTGGCAATAACAACAACTGTATATTTTGTTAACTCTTTACTTTTAGGCCAGCTTGTTTTACGCATTTCTGAGCCGACTTCACTTAAAAAATTTGTAATCTTGCTCATTTTCTAGCTTAACCTCCGCACCAATCGCTTCTTTAGCTGATCCATCAATTTATAACGTTTGTTTGTGCATCGTATGTTCATTACAATACGAACAAAACTTTTTTAACTCAAGGCGTGTTGCCTCTTTCTCAGATTTCGCTGGTATTGAATAGTTTCTAGAGCCGCATTTTTCACAGCTTAAAATGACTTTTTTGGCCATTCAAACCTCACCTATTTCGGCATTTTGTCTAATCAAGACTAACACCTAATAGACATGCTGTCAACAAACGAACCGTATCTCTAAAACAATTCACTAAACTCTAAATGACGTTCTAACTTACGCTTAATTCGTTGCAACGCATTGTCAATAGACTTCGTTGAACGCTTGAGCAAACTTGAGATTTCATTATAAGAACGCCCTTCTAAATATAAAACGAGTACTTGCTGTTCAAGCTCACTTAATACGCGACTCATCTGTCCTTCTAATCTACTATAATCTTCTCTATTAATCATTAAATATTCTGGATTTTCTGATAGAGGACTTGTAATAACATCCATCAGTGTACGTTCCGATTCTTCATCGTAAATTGGTTTATCGAGTGACACATAGGAATTGAGTGGAATATGTTTTTGACGGGTTGCTGTTTTAATCGCGGTAATAATCTGTCGCGTAATGCATAGCTCTGCAAACGCACGGAACGATGCCAACTTGTCCCCTTTAAAATCGCGAATCGCTTTATACAGCCCAATCATTCCTTCTTGGATAATATCCTCTTTATCTGCACCAATCAAAAAATAAGAACGCGCTTTCGCTTTCACAAATACACGATATTTTGTAATTAAATAATCTAACGCTTCTGTATTGCCTAAATGAACTTGTTCTACAATATCTTCATCTGAAATATCTTCAAATCGCTCTATTACTTGCAATTTTTCGCTTTTAAGCAATATTCTCACCCCAGTACGCCAGAATCATTAGAAACAGTATAATAGAATTGGAAAATAACGGTCAATAAGTTATTTTAATCCCCTACGCCATTTTTCAAGCGTTAACGCAACATCATCCGGTAGGTGAATACGTCTAGACGGCTTTTCATTTTGTGTTGTTTTCACCTTTTGGGATATATCCGATTGAATAATCCCCATCTCAATTTCAAGTTCACGCGCAGACTTGCGTAATGCCCCATATCCAAATACAACATTCTGTTCTGTCATATCCGATGTGGCTACATGAATTTGAATTTTACGTCCCTTTAAGTCATGGGATAGCTTTTCAATACGTTCATCAGCAGTTTCATTTTTACGTGTATAAATCACTTCTATATCATGCTTTACATATAACTGTTCAGTACCAGGTACAAGGTGCGCATCAAATACAACGATGACGCGCCAACCTTTTACCGCTTTATATTCCGCCATCAGCTCCACAAGTCGGTCGCGCGCATCTTCAAAATTTTCATCTCGTAGTGAACGTAAAGCTTTCCACGCACCAATCATATTGTAGCCGTCTACTAGCAAAATATTTTGCATCACTGCTAGCCGTTCTGTTCTTGGCGTTTACGGTACACTTCATACATCAGAAGTGCCGCTGCAACAGAAGCATTTAACGACGTCACATGACCAACCATTGGTAAGTGATAGAGGAAGTCGCACTTTTTCTTGAGTAACGTACTCATCCCTTTCCCTTCACTTCCGATAATGATGGCTAATGGCAACGTAGCATCCATTTTACGATAGTCAGCAGACCCTTTTGCATCTGTCCCTGCAATCCAAATGCCGCGTTCTTTTAGCTCGTCCACCGTCTGCGCTAAATTCGTGACACGTACAACAGGCACATGCTCGATTGCGCCAGTGGAAGCCTTTGCTACAACAGCTGTTAAACCAACTGCACGACGCTTCGGAATGATCATACCATGTACACCGATTGCGTCTGCTGTACGCATAATGGAACCTAAATTATGTGGGTCCTCTAACTCATCTAAAATTAAGAAAAACGGATCTTCTTGTTTTTTCGCTGCCGCAGCAAATAAATCTTCCAATTCTGCATATTGATACGCAGCAACAGATGCGACAATCCCTTGATGATTGGCATCTGTTAATTGTTCTACCTTTTTCTTTGGAACGAACTGGACAAGCACACCACGCTCACGGGCTAAATCTAAAAGCTCGTTAATACCTGTTTTTTTGACGCCTTCTGCAATCCATAATTTATTGATTTCACGACCTGAACGAAGCGCTTCTAATACCGGATTTTTCCCTGCGATCATTTCGCTATTTTGTTCCGCCATCTATTACACTCCTTTTCGCTGTTCGATGATGTCTATTGCATAATCGATGATTTCATATACACGTTCTGTTTGTTGCATTAAATATAAATAGCCTAGCACTGCCTCAAAACCCGAACTATTCCGATATGTTTGAACGTCTGTGTTTTTTGGTACGGTACCAGATTTCGCATTACGTCCTCGACGGAAAACCGCCAATTCCTCTTCTGTTAAAAAACTTTCATCTATCATGTGATGGACAATCGCTGATTGTGCCTTCGCTGATACATATTTTGTCGCTTCTCTATGCAATGTATTCGGTTTGACACGTCCCGCTAACAAGAGGTGCTGCCGTACGCTTTGTTCGAGTACGGCATCTCCCATATAAGCAAGAGCTAGCGCATTTAATTGCTTTACATCCTCTAATCGAAGTTTCGTCATATCGTTATCCTCGTTTCCAACGCGTTCCTTGACGAGTATCCTCTAGTACAATATTCATGTTTAATAGTTGATCGCGGATTTCATCTGAACGGGCAAAATCACGATTTTTACGGGCTTGATTACGCTCTTCGATTAGTGCTTCGATTTCCTCATCAAGCAGTTCTGCTTCTTGTGCAAAGTGAATCCCTAACACATGCCCCAATGTATCGAATGTCTCGATAAATGCTTGTAATACAACTTCTTCTGTATTGCTCTCGTTTAAGTACGTATTCGCAATACGCGCTAACTCAAATAACGCTGAAATCGCATTCGCTGTATTAAAGTCATCATTCATCGCTTCTTCAAATTGTGCCCTAACAGCCGTCACTTTCGCTAACCATTCATCACTCGCTTGGCCAAGACCGGTTGTAGCCGACAGGCGATGTTGGACATTGGCATAAGCTGTACGTAAACGTTCTAATCCCGCATGCGCTGCTTCTACTAAATCTTGTGCGAAGTTGATTGGGTGACGGTAATGAACACTTAACATGAAAAATCGTAGTACTTGCGGATCGATTTGCTTGCGAATATCGTTCACAAGTACGAAATTACCTAGTGACTTCGACATTTTCTCGTTATCGATATTAATATAGCCATTATGCATCCAGTAACGGGCAAATGTTTTTCCTGTATGCGCTTCTGATTGTGCAATTTCATTTTCATGGTGTGGGAATGTTAAATCCTGACCACCTGCATGAATATCAATTGTATCACCTAAGTGCTCACGCGCCATAACAGAACACTCAATGTGCCAACCAGGACGCCCTTCTCCCCACGGACTTTCCCACTTAATCTCACCTGGTTTGGCTGCTTTCCACAGGGCAAAATCAAGCGGATCTTCTTTTTTCTCACCTGCTTCAATACGCGCGCCCACTTTTAAATCGTCAATCGATTGATGACTTAACTTACCATAGCCGTCGAATTTACGCGTCCGATAATATACATCGCCTCCGGATTCATATGCGTAACCTTTGTCAATTAGAACTTGAATAAACTCAATAATGGCTTCCATATGGTCCGTTACACGCGGGTGTACATCTGCCTTTTGACAACCTAACGCTGTAATATCATCAAAGTACGCAGCGATAAAGCGCTCAGTTAACTCAAATACTTCCTCACCAAGCTCATTTGCTGCTTTAATAATTTTGTCATCTACATCTGTAAAGTTCGAAACAAATTTCACATCATAGCCAGCATATTGTAAATAGCGACGCACTGTATCGTATACAATGACCGGGCGTGAATTGCCAATATGAATATAGTTATATACGGTAGGTCCGCATACATACATTTTTACTTTGCCTTCTTCAAGCGGGATAAACGCTTCTTTTTGTCTTGTTAAAGAATTAAAAATTTGAATACTCATTGTTTTTGCTCCTTTTTTAACAATGTGATTTCCTGTTGTAAAAGTTCAATTGTCTTCTCCAACGTATCACACCGATCACCGACTGGGTCAGGAATATTATGATGATCTAATTTTTTCTCTTCTGCATAACGAACGCCATCTTTAATGACGATTTTCCCAGGAATCCCTACAACCGTCGCATTCGGTGGTACATCCTTTAAGACAACAGACCCTGCACCGACTTTACTATTTTCCCCAATTGTAATCGAACCTAATACTTTTGCGCCTGTTGCTACTAGGACGTTATCATGTAATGTTGGGTGGCGTTTTCCTTTTTCTTTTCCTGTACCACCTAGTGTAACACCTTGATAGAGTGTCACATTATCGCCAATTTCACACGTTTCCCCTATTACGACCCCCATGCCATGGTCAATGAAAAATCGGCGTCCAATTTTGGCACCCGGGTGGATTTCAATACCGGTAAAGAAACGGCTAATTTGTGAAATGGCCCGCGCTATAAAATAAAATTTCCGCTTATAAAACCAATGGGCGATGCGATGTGCCCACGTCGCATGTAAACCCGAATACGTTAGCACTACTTCCATCACACTTCGCGCTGCTGGATCATTTTCAAAAATCGTATCGATATCCTCTTTTATCCGTTTAAACATCGTCCGTAATCCCCCTTTTCATTTTACTATTTCGCATAAGGCTCCGTTATTTGACACGAGTAGCTTCTGGCTCTTCACAACAATCCGCTTTTACTTAAGAAAAACATTTCTTTGCAAATATTCACCTTTCCTATCTGCAAAGAAAAAACGCCCCTGTCATCACTTGATGACAGAGACGCTTATTTGCGCGGTTCCACTCTGAATTGAAGGACATGCCTTCCCCTTTGATGTTCGGTAACGAGAACAACTCGACTTCGCCTACTTTTTTCAGCTCAGTACTCAAAGGTGCATTTCCACATAGCGGGCTTAGACTACTTTCAGCCGGTGATAGTCCTCTCTAACAAGCTCTAACTATTGTGTACTTCTCCTTCTCCACGCTTTTTTCACTAAAGCTTTACACTTTAGTTTATTCAATTCGTTACAATGTACATCCATTGTACATAAATTTTGTCAAAAATCAATAGTTCTGCTTAGTTAGCGAACTTTTCTACCCGTGCAATCGCTTTTTCTTTTCCGATTAAAGCAATGGCATTTGGTAGCTCTGGACCGTGCGTTTGACCCGTTGTCACAACACGGATTGGCATAAACAAGTTTTTCCCTTTAGCGCCTGTTTCTTTTTGCACCGCTTTAATTGCCGCTTTGATTGATTCTGCATCGAATGCATCAAGCGCTTCAAGCTGCGCCTTAAACGCTGCCATGACAGCTGGTACTGTTTCGCCCGCTAATACTTCTTTTGCTTCATCATTGTATGCAATCTCTTCTGTAAAGAATAGGCTTGATAACTCCACAATTTCAGCACCATAGCTCATTTGCTCATGATAAAGGCCGATTAACTCTGCAGCCCACGCTTGTTGTTCCGCTGTTAGCTCCGTCGGTAATACGCCTGCTTTTTGTAAATGTGGTAATGCTAACGCTACCACTTCTTCACGTGATAATTTTTTGATGTATTGGTTATTCATCCACGTAAGCTTTGTTTTATCAAACATCGATGGTGATTTTGATAAACGCTTCTCATCGAACATTTTCACAAACTCATCATGTGAGAAGATTTCCTCTTCTCCTTCTGGTGACCAGCCAAGTAATGCGAAGAAGTTAAACATCGCTTCTGGTAAATAACCAAGGTCTTTGTATTGGGCAACGAACTGGATAATCGTTTCATCACGCTTCGATAATTTTTTGCGCTCTTCATTCACGATTAATGTCATATGACCGTACTCTGGGTATTCCCAGCCAAATGCATCAAAAATCATCATTTGCTTTGGTGTATTCGATAAATGCTCTTCCCCGCGGAATACATGTGTAATATCCATAAAATGATCATCTAGTACGACGGCATAGTTGTATGTTGGAATACCGTTTGCTTTTACTACTACCCAATCCCCGATATCTTTTGATTCGAATGTAACTTCACCGCGCACTAAATCTGTAAATTTATATGTGATATCTGCTGGTACACGCATGCGAATTGTGTAAGGAATACCCGCTGCCTCTTTTGCTGCCACTTCATCTGCTGTTAAATGACGGCATTTGCCATCATATGTTGGCGCTGCTACACCATTTGCTTTTTGTGCTTCACGTGATGCTTCAAGCTCTTCTGATGTACAGAAACATTTATATGCGATACCGCGCTCTAATAACTCTTCGGCATGCTTTTTATAAATGTCTAAACGCTCCATTTGGCGATAAGGCGCATACGGACCACCAATATCAATGGATTCATCTGGGATAATACCTAACCAACGTAAGTTATCAAGTTGAGAAGCTTCGCCGCCCTCTACATTACGCTCGATATCTGTATCTTCAATGCGGACAATAAATTTACCGTTGTGATGTTTTGCATATAAATAGTTAAATAGTGCTGTACGTGCGCCACCGATATGTAAGAAACCTGTCGGAGATGGTGCATAACGTACACGAACTTCTTTCGTCATGTGTAATTGCCTCCTCATTTTTCGTTTTGAAAACGACCGAATTTTTATCCTGTTCATTTTACCACTGTCAATTCGCAAATAAAAGTGACGCACGCCGAATTTCGTTCGACGTGCGCTCATTTATGCATATCGTTGGGAATCCCCTTATTTCTTAATAAGTAAAATCGTCGCTAGTGACGCGATTCCTTCTTCACGTCCTGTGAAACCAAGCTTTTCAGTCGTTGTCGCTTTTACATTTACTTGAGATGGATCGGCATTTAATAACTCCGCAATGCGATTTTTCATCGGTTCAATGTAAGGAGCCATTTTGGGACGTTGGGCAATAATTGTTGCATCAACATTCCCTAAAACATACCCTTTATCTTCAACGATTTTCCAAATGTATTGTAAAAGTTTTGCTGAATCTGCATCCTTCCACTCAGGGTCTGTATCAGGGAAATGACGCCCGATATCCCCCTCACCAATGGCTCCTAATGCTGCATCTGTAATGGTATGTAACAATACATCGGCATCCGAATGACCAAGCAACCCGCGGTCATGCGGAATTTCAATGCCCCCTAAAATTAATGGACGTCCCTCTGCAAATGCATGAACATCGTAGCCTTGTCCTACTCGAAACATAAGTCAATATCCTCCTATAAATTAGCACGGGATTTTAAAATGGCCGCACCAAAAATTAAATCTTCCTGTGTTGTCATTTTAACATTTTCATAACTACTTTCGACGATGTGTACGTCATGGCCTAGTCGTTCTACAAGCATTGCCTCATCTGTACCAAGAAAACCAACCTTTTCTGCTACATCTTCTGCCTCTGCCAGTAAATCAAAGCGGAATGCTTGCGGTGTTTGAATCATCCACAGTGAATCGCGGTCAACAGTCTCTTTAATGATGCCATCTCGTACAATTTTCATCGTATCCTTTGCGCGTACACCAGCAATGGCCGCACCTTTCTCATAGGCTGTTTTGGCTAGCTCGGTAATCGTTGGTATGGTGATAAACGGACGTGCGGCATCATGTACAAGGACAATGGCTACATCGCGCATTTCCTTAATACATGAATGCACCGAATGTTGACGTTCTGCCCCACCTGTTGGTAAACCTTTTATTTTAGAAATACCATATTCTGAGAGCAACGACTGGATAAATGCGCGCTCCTCATCTTTCACGGCGAGCCAAATCCCTGTACAATTTTTGTCCTGTTCAAATACAAGCAATGTATGAACGAGAATGGGTTTATCTACTAGCTGTAAAAATAATTTGTTTTGCCCTGCCCCCATACGCTTTCCGCTACCGGCAGCTGGCAGTACAACTTCATATTGCACATCTTCACTTCCTACTCTAGTCATCTTTTGGCTTAGCAAAAATCATGCGTCCAGCCGATGTTTGTAGCACACTTGTGACCGTTACTGTAATAGCTTGACCGATATAGCTACGACCACCTTCCACAACAATCATCGTACCATCATCTAAATACGCCACACCTTGATTTTGCTCTTTACCGTCTTTAATGACCACAACTTGCATATCCTCACCAGGAATGACAACTGGTTTGACGGCATTTGCCAGATCATTAATATTTAACACTTTTACTTGATGTAATTCACATACTTTATTTAAATTAAAATCATTAGTTAAAATTTGTGCGCCCATTTTTTTCGCTAGACGGACTAGTTTTAAATCGACTTCTGCCACATCTTCAAAGTCGTCCTCGACAATTAACACCTTGGATTGCCGCTCATCTTGCAGGCGCTTTAAAATATCTAACCCTCGACGACCGCGCGTACGCTTTAACGTATCGGACGAATCCGCAATATGTTGAAGCTCCGTTAAAACAAATTGCGGTACGACAAGCGTCCCCTCAATAAAGCCTGTTTCTGAAATATCCGCAATACGCCCGTCGATAATGACACTCGTATCCAACAGCTTATGTGACAGTTTCGCCTCTTGCTCCCCTTGCTTCTTTTTAGCCGATGGACCAGATCTTGTAAACAACTGCACAAACTCTTCTCGTTTATTAAAACCGACACGGAAACCTAAGTACCCTAAAATAATGGACAAAATAATTGGCGTTACTTCCGTAATCACCGGTAGCTGAATGCTATTAATCGCAAAGCCAAATAACGCGGAAACACTTAACCCCATAATGAGTCCGACTGTTCCAAATAACAAATCCCCGACTGGTACCTTAGACAGCACTTCCTCCATCCATGTAATCAGCCGAACAAAGTAATCGGATAAACCGAACGATAACACAAATAATAAAGTTGCGCCTAACGCTACCGAAATATAAGGGTTGTTAATCCAAGGATTAGATGATAAATGAATAAGTTCGTATAATGGCGGTAAAAAAACTAGACCTAACGCCCCCCCGATAAACAAAAATGCAACTTGAATGACCTTCTTTAACACATTTTTCACCTCCGTTCTTTCATTATACATAGTTGCCCGTTTCATAGCGACGCAAAAACCTCAGTTTCTTGTGATATAACAGTCAGAAACTTTTTACACTATATTATAACAAAATATACTCTTTCAACTCTTTATTTACTAAAAATTTGCATTATACGGTACACAAAATATTGTTGAAATAACTTTATAATCTTTTGAAAATTCAAATGTTCTAGCAAAATTCAAATAGCATATAGTTATAAAAATCATTTTCCTTTACACTCTACCTATTCGAGATAAATGACATCATATGAATAGGAGAAAATATATTGAAAGAGATAAAAGAAATTAAGGTGGTAACAGCTGATCCTTCTGCAGTCGGGCTTTTTGGTTTAGCGATTGTTACACTTGTTGCATCCTCTCAAAAAATTGGGTGGACGGAAGGTTTAGGGCTTGTACTTCCATGGGCTATTTTCCTTGGAGGAATTGCACAATTTTACGCGTCTGTTTTGGATTCCAAACATAATAATACATTCGGGACAACAGCATTCGGCGCTTACGGTTTATTTTGGATGGCTGTCGGTCTTGGTTGGTTAGTACAAGCTGGTGTACTGGGCGAAAATTTAATGGCAGCAGTTGATACACATCAATTAGGTGTCGTGTATTTAGGATATCTCATCTTTACATTATTTATGACAATCGGAGCCCTTGAAACAAATAAAGTGTTATTCTTTATTTTCGTATTAATTGATTTCTTATTTATCGGGCTTGGATTAAGTTCATTTGGCATTATGGCACACGGGATGCACTTACTTGCTGCTTACTCAGAGCTTGCTATTGGTATTTTATCGTTATACGGTGCAGGTGCATCTGTATTAAACAAGCACTTTGGCTTCACTTTCTTACCAATTGGCAAACCATTCGGCATCATTAAAAAGCCCGAAGCTAAAAAAGAAGCTATATTACGTACAAGCTAATCCATACTATATAAAGTTAAAATGCTCCCCTTTTTCTGAGGCGAGCATTTTTCGTTTTTATCCCGCATGAAAGGGAGGGAGTGGGGATGAGCCCCCCCACTAATTGAAATTTCACTTTATAAATCATTAAAGCAGGCACGTAAGCTATCAGCAATCGTCTCGACGCCGATAACTTGAATGCCTTCTGGGAAATCCCAACCGCCTAAGTTAGAAGCCGGAATAAAAGCACGTTTAAATCCAAGCTTGGCTGCCTCTTGCACACGTTGCTCAATCCGGCTCACACGACGCACCTCACCCGTCAAGCCCACTTCGCCGATAAAACAATCTGTTGCACGAACAGCTTGGTCTTTAAAACTAGACACAATCGATGTCAGGACAGCTAGATCAATAGCTGGCTCATCTAGCTTGACACCACCTGCCACTTTAATATAAGCATCCTGTGCTTGCAGTAGCATCCCCATTCGTTTTTCTAACACAGCCATCAATAGTTGCACACGATTTTGGTCAACCCCTGTTGCCATACGCTTTGGATAATTGAAGCTTGTCGGTGTGACAAGTGACTGTACTTCCACTAAAATCGGTCGCGTCCCTTCCATAGATGCCACAATCGTTGAACCCGGTGCCCCTTGCGAACGCTCCTGTAAAAACATCTCAGACGGATTTAATACTTCCTTTAAGCCACCATGTAACATCTCAAAAATCGCAATTTCATTCGTTGAACCAAAACGGTTTTTTTGGCTACGTAAAATACGATGGTTATGATGACGTTCCCCTTCAAAATAGAGCACGGTATCGACCATATGCTCCAAAATACGCGGCCCTGCAATTTGCCCTTCCTTTGTCACGTGTCCGACAAGGAAAATTGCAATATTTTTTGTTTTTGCGATGCGCATAAGTTCTGCTGTACATTCACGTACTTGCGAAACGCTTCCTGGTGCACTCGTCACTTCCGGATGATGCACCGTTTGGATGGAATCGACAATGACAAACTTCGGCTGCACCTCTTCAATTGTTTGATGAAGAAATTCCATATTCGTTTCGGAGTAAATATACAGCTCCGGTGATTTAACTCCTAATCGCTCTGCCCTTAATTTCGTTTGGCGAACGGATTCCTCACCAGAAATATATAGCACACGGTGCCCCTGGTTCGATAATAACGCAGACACTTGGAGTAATAGCGTCGACTTTCCGATACCTGGATCTCCGCCGATTAACACAAGGGAACCCGCCACAATACCCCCACCAAGCACGCGGTTTAACTCCCCCATCTCGGTGATAATTCGCGCTTCTTCCATTGTTTCTACGTTAATAAGCGGAGTTGCCTTTTGAGTCGTCGAAACCGAATGCTGAAATGCACCGCGTGGACCTTTTGATACGATTTCCACTTCCTCCACCATCGTATTCCAGTTGCCGCAACCTGGACAACGCCCCATCCACTTCGCCGACTCATAGCCGCAATCGTTACACATAAATTTCGTTTTCTTTTTTGCCATGAAAGCCTCCTGATTTTTATACTATTTTTATTATAGCAAATGGATTGAGTAAGTACGTTTTTGGTAGAGAGCGAATTATAAATGGAGTATTTTTTACCTCGGTTTTTATCATCTGGCAAAATCGAGATACAACTTAATTTTAAATAAGTGTCAAATCGGGCCCATTCACCTAAATGGCACTTATTCTTATATAAGTTGTATCTCAAAAACGACCATATGAACGTTTAGCCGTTTTAAAATTGGGCGTGTGATTTTTTCATTAAAAAAACATATGTTATCGTTTATTTTTATCATTCTTTATAATTGATCCCATCATAAAGTCGTGTATGTACGACTTTAGCGCACGGCGTATTTTTTTAAAAAAGCTCTATTCTTTTCATTTTCCAACCTAAAAGGTCCTTTTTCTTCCCTCATCACACACTTTATTTCTAGTAAATTTCTCTCTTTTTTATCACAGTAGCTCTGTGTAGAGTGCTCTATTTTGAATGAAAATGGGCATTTTTTAGCCGAAATCTACATAAATTCAGAAGGTTTAATAGTAAAATGAAGGCTGATTTTGAAGTCTATTATTGTATTGGAAGGTGAAAGTGGGTTTAGTATGTTTATTTATACCCAAAAAAGCACTCGCTCTAGAAAGCGAGTGCTCAGCATATTAAACGATTAAGCCTCTACAGCCTTTTCTTTTCCTCGAACTTTAAAGTCACCTTCTACATAGTCAAATACAACAACTTGACCTGTAAGTACGTTCCCTTTTAATAGTTCCTCTGATAAGCGGTCTTCCACATGTTTTTGTAATGCACGACGAATTGGGCGTGCACCGTATTGTGGATCGTATCCTTCTTCTGCAATTTTCTTGAGTGCTGCATCTGTTAGCTCCAGTTCGATATGTTGCTCTTTTAGACGTTTTGTTAACGCATTGGCCATGAAGGAAACAATTTCTTTTAAGTGATCCTTCTCTAATGAATGGAACACAATCATTTCATCAATACGGTTTAAGAATTCTGGGCGGAATGCTTTTTTCAATTCTTCCAGCATTGTCGCTTTCATATCTTTATATTTTGAATCTGTATCGCCCACGCTGAAGCCTAGGTTTTTCTGATATTTTAGGGCATCTGCGCCGACATTCGATGTCATAATAACAACTGTATTACGGAAATCTACTACACGCCCTTTAGAATCTGTTAAGCGACCATCATCTAATACTTGTAGCAGGATGTTGAATACGTCCGGATGTGCTTTTTCAATCTCATCCAGTAAGACAACGGAGTACGGTTTACGACGTACTTTTTCTGTCAACTGTCCGCCTTCATCGAATCCTACATAACCTGGAGGGGCACCAACTAATCGAGATGTCGAATGCTTCTCCATGTACTCAGACATATCAATGCGAATCATCGCATCTTCATCCCCAAACATGACTTCAGCAAGCGCACGGGCAAGTTCCGTTTTCCCTACACCTGTTGGCCCTAAGAAGATGAATGAACCGATTGGACGCTTCGGATCTTTCAGTCCAGCACGGGCACGACGAATGGCACGTGAAATCGCTTCAACTGCCTCTCCTTGACCAACAACACGCTTATGCAATTCTTCCTCAAGGTTTAAAAGCTTCGCAGATTCTTCTTGTGCAATCTTCGATACTGGAATTCCAGTCCACATCGCCACTACCATGGCAATATCATCTACTGTGACTTCTGATTCTTCTTTGCCTTGCTTCTCTTTCCACGCTTTTTTCGTTTGTTCAAGCTCTTCTTTTATCTTTTGCTCTGTATCACGTAATGCGGCAGCTTTTTCAAACTCTTGACTTTGTACCGCTGCATTTTTCTCAGAGCGTACATTTTCTAATTTGTTTTCAAGCTCTTTTAAATTTGGTGGCACTGTGAATGAACGTAAACGCACTTTCGAACCAGCTTCATCCATTAAATCGATCGCCTTATCTGGCAAGAAGCGGTCTGAAATATAGCGGTCTGATAGTTTAGCGGCAGCCTCTAATGCTTCATCTGTAATTTTCACACGATGATGTGCTTCGTAGCGATCACGTAACCCTTTCATAATTTGAATCGTTTCATCAATTGTTGGCTCATCTACTTGAATCGGTTGGAAGCGGCGTTCTAACGCGGCATCCTTTTCGATATATTTACGGTACTCATCCAGTGTCGTTGCACCAATACATTGTAATTCCCCACGTGCAAGCGATGGTTTTAAAATGTTCGATGCGTCAATCGCACCTTCCGCTCCACCTGCACCAATTAACGTGTGTAGCTCATCGATAAATAGAATGATATTCCCTGCTTGACGAATTTCATCCATGACCTTTTTCAGACGGTCCTCAAACTCACCACGATATTTTGTACCGGCGACAACCGTTCCCATATCGAGTGTCATAACACGCTTATCACGTAGTGTTTCAGGCACTTCATTGTTCACGATTTGTTGTGCTAAGCCTTCTGCAATTGCTGTTTTACCGACACCCGGCTCCCCGATTAACACCGGGTTGTTCTTCGTACGACGAGATAATACTTCTACGACACGTGTAATTTCTTTTGAACGACCAATTACTGGGTCCAGTGCCCCTTCACGCGCAATCGCTGTTAAATCGCGCGCTAGACCGTCCAGCGTTGGTGTATTGGCTGCTTGGCTTTGCGCTGGATTACCTGAGGCATTTGTATCGTTATTGCCAAGTAATAATAATACTTGTTGGCGCGCTTTGTTTAAACTGACACCTGTATTCGCTAATACGCGTGCCGCTACCCCTTCTCCTTCACGAATTAAGGCTAATAAAATATGTTCTGTTCCGATATAGGAATGGCCTAATTTACGTGATTCATCGACTGAAAGTTCAATGACTTTTTTCGCACGTGGTGTGTAATGCACAATCGGACCGACATTTTCTTTCCCTTTCCCAACGAGTTCCTCAATACCTGATTCAATCATTTGAGGGCTAATATCAATCGCTTCTAATGCTTTGGCCGCAATGCCACCACCTTCACGGATAAGACCAAGTAAAATATGTTCTGTTCCAATCGACTCGTGTTTCCAACGAATCGCTTCTTCCTGCGCTAATTGTAAAACTTTTTGTGCACGTTGCGTAAAACGATTAAACATCATACAAATCCTCTCCCTTTCCATTTGTAGGCTCATTTCGACGATGTGTTGCTAATTTTTCTTGCAGTAATTTTGAGCGGAAAATATCACGCTCGGTCGTTTGCAATGTTGTACCAGCATATTGCTGTATAAAACCAGGTTGAATGAGTAACATGCATTCATTCAATTGATTAAGTGAAATATCTGAAATTAGTTGTAAGCCAACTGCTAAGCGGACATTGGATAAACAAGATGCCGCTTCCTCACTCGATAATATACGCGCATACATTAATGTACCGAGTGAACGATACAGTCGATCCTCCAATGCAATGGGCGCGCGAGCAAATAGTTGTTTTCTTGCCTCATGTTCTTTTTGAATAATTTGTTCCACTACATTTTGCAAATCATCTAAAATATCACGCTCTGATTTTCCAAGTGTAATTTGATTAGAAATCTGATAAATGTTACCTAGATTTTCACTACCTTCGCCATATATCCCCCGTACGACCATTCCTAACCTTGCCATTGTTTGAATTAACACATTCATACGTTTTGTCATCGTCAATGCTGGTAAATGCATCATAACGGAGGCACGTAGACCCGTACCAACGTTTGTTGGACAGCTTGTGAGAAAACCTAGTTGCCCATCGTATGCATACATGAGCTGCCCTTCTAAGTATTGATCGAGTTCATTTGCCTTTTCATATGTTTCATGTAGTTGCAACCCCGCTGCTAAGCATTGTATACGAATATGGTCCTCTTCATTCACCATAACACTGATTGATTCATCTTCTGTTAAAAAAACGGACGCTGTTTTTTCACAATTAGCTAGGTACGGACTAATTAAATGCTTCTCAACAAGCACTTGTCGTTGTAAGGTTGGCATTTCTTTCATCGGAAAATATGAAAATCTTCTCCCCTCATTGCGAACAGAAAGAAGGGCTTGTAACACGGTGTCGTCTATTTGTTTTGCATCCTCTTCTGAAAAACTAGCGGGAAAACGGGTACTCCTTAAATTTCGAGCAAGGCGTATTCTCGTACTAATCACAATATCTCCATGCTCATCCGTTGCTTCAATCCAAGGTGGTAACGTACGCTTTAAAAAATGCTCTATATTCATGATGTCTCCCCACCTCCAACATGTAGCTTCTGTTCGATTGCACGCACCTCATCACGCAGCCTAGCTGCATCTTCAAAGCGCTCCTCTGCAATCGCTTGTTGCATTTGTTGGCGAATGAGTTCAATTTGCTTTTGATAGTTGATAAATTGATATTCTTCAGTTTGCTTTTTACCGATGTGCTTTACATCCGCTTGCAAACGTTTGAGAACTTGTGGTAATTGATCACGAAATGTGTGGTAACACTGTGCACAGCCAAATTTACCGACTTTCAAGAATTGCCTGTACGTAAAGCCACAGGATGGGCAAGTACCTTGTTGCTTCTTTGGTTGCGTTTCTTCCTGCACTTTGCTTTTCCATTTTGGTAAGCTAAACCAATCTGACATGAGCTGATGAATCGATACAGGCTCCTCTTGTATTTCAACTTGAAACGGATGAAATTTCCCTGCACATATTTCACAATAATGGCGCTCCAATTTAGTACCATTTTTTATTTGTGTTATGGTCACAGTAGCATGTCGCTGCTTACAATGCTCACAAATCATGTTCCGTCACCCCTTTCAAATTTCAACGTTATTAACATTGCCTTTAAAATACGTGCACGAATCTCGTCTCGCATCGGTAACGGCATTTGTAAAGTGGTACGATCCATCGCTGCAAGCATTAGCTTTGCCTCTCTTTTGGATAGTACCTCTTCATCAATTAAACGATACACGATATGCTCTGCTGCCACTTGGGGTGCATTCGCATCAATTTGTCTTAGCATCTCATCAAATAATGCCTGCTTTGAATGCGATTCAACACGTAAAATACGAATATATCCGCCACCACCGCGCTTACTCTCGACCAAATAACCGCGCTCTGCTGTAAATCTTGTATTAATAACGTAATTTATTTGCGACGGCACACATTGAAACTTATCTGCTAACTCACTACGTTTTACTTCAATATGTCCCTGTCCTTGTAATTCGATAATTTGCTTTAAATAACCTTCAATAATGTCTGAGATATTCCTCATGTTTATGCTCACCCCAGTTCATTTACTGACTTTGACTATCTTTGACTTTATTATAAAAATCACAAAATTGTTTTGCAAATAAAAAGTCTACCCTTTTAATAAAATAAAAAACGGCAAAGTCTTTGTTATTAAAGACTTTGCCGTTTTGCCTATGAATTATACCCAACGACCAACAATTGGATAATCCCACTCGGAATCGTTTAACGCTTTTACTATACCAATAATTGGAACTATAAGTAACATTAACCCGAAAACAATTAAAAACGGAAGACCAATTAAGATAAAAGACAAGATAATTGAAATCGTTGTTAATACCCACATCACACCTTGGAATAATAGCGCCTGAATAGATAAGCGCTTGATCTGATCATCTGAACTAATTAAAAAGAAGAGAATCGGCACTAGCACCGGCGCAAAGAATGCACTAGCATGAATCAATACTTTCGACCACTTTTCTTCCATTCGATACAACCTCCCTTTTCGAACATTTCCTTATAATACATATACGAACGAAGAACACATTAGTTTCAAAAATAAAACAACCATCTTATTATTTTAAGATGGCTATAAACATTTATTTATATGGTCCAACATCATCTGGGTTATCTCCGTCCTGCGGAAACAGTAAATATGAGATAATAGCTGTAAAGATGGTTGCGCTTAGCAATATTAAAAACTTGTCCTTCGATGCAACGTCTTCATAACGATTGAATAGCATAAATGTAGAAGCAACTGCGACGATTACTGTTATCGGTATAACAAATTTTAAACGCTTTTTATGAAATTTCATTGTAAACTTCCTTTACATTTTTTTTACTATCTATCATTTTAACTTGTTTAATTCTGAAGTACAAACACTTGCTTGTTTCTATTATCTGTAACAAAATCTTCAGAAGAATTATAGAAATTTTATACATAATGCAGACAAAAAGTTCAATTTAATAGTAAAATTACATAATAAAGAGTGACTACATAATCTTATGAATATATATAGAATGGGGAATGGCGATGATTAACTTTTTTAACAAGTCACGCGAAAAAGCAAAAGCAACATTTTTCCAAGTAGAGAAATATACCCAACAGGTAGAATTAAGTCTTTCTGCTTATCCAGAATTAATGAAACAGTTACAATTACTGAGCTTAACGAAAAAGGACTTAGCGATTTTAAAGCAACTACAACCTTATGCCCAAGATCTCATTCCTTTAATGGTCAATCATTTTTATCATGCCATTAGCCAAAGCGAAGCACTTCTGGCCATTATCAATCGGTCAACACGTATCGACAAATTAAAAATAACGCTTCACAAACATTTATCCGATATTTTTAACGGAAAAATTGATAGCGCATACATTGAAGAACGAAAAGTGATTGCACATGCCCATGTTCGTATTGGGCTAAAATCTAAATGGTACTTAGCATCATTTCAATCACTGATGACGACTTTCATCGAGTTTATCGAAACATTAAACTTATCTACGCAGGAAACAGCCCTAGCTATTAATGCGTTTTCAAAAATTATTAACTTTGAACAGCAACTTGTCATCGAAGCTTATGAACTGGAAGAGGAACGCATCCGTAAACAAGCAGAAGAAGTAAAATTACATTTAATTAATACCATTCAACGTACAGCACAAGAATTAAATGTGATTAGTGTTGACACAACGTCTTCTCTGGAAGCAATCGCGGTGCAAACAGATGAAATTGCTGCCGCCACACATCAAGGCTTAGATTTCGTAGAAGAAACGGAAAGTAAATCAAATCTTGGCAAAAAGCATTTAGCTACGCAAACAGACTTAATGGATACGATTTTAGAACGTGTCGATATATTAGAATCTTCAATGGATGAACTACGCATATCGTCGCAAAAAATCTCAGATATTGTAGGGCTCGTAACAGGCATTGCCGATCAAACAAATTTGCTCGCATTAAATGCTTCCATTGAAGCAGCCCGCGCCGGTGAACAAGGGAAAGGGTTTGCAGTCGTAGCAAATGAAGTGAGAAAGCTGGCGGAAGAAACAAAAACCGCCGTACAAAACGTATCGATACTAATTAAAGAAACGGAAAATAATATTGTGAGCATGGCGGATGCCGTGAACAGTGTAGACTCTCAAGTAAAAGTGAGTGTGGAAACACAGCATGAGTTAACCGAATCCTTCAGTGCAATTGCTGAAGCTGTATCAGGCATTCGTACACAATATATGAGTACGTCAGAAGATATTCAAAACATTTCGAACTATATTACTGAATTATCACAAGGCGCAAATCATGTTTCATCATCCTCTGACCAATTAATTGCCGTTGTTACCGAACTTTCGGCAGAATAAGCATCTATACCACCTAGCTAAAATGGCTAAGAGGACACACAGAAAGCTTTATTTTCTGTGTGCCCTCTTTTATTAGCGATGTTTCACTTCACGCTTCATTTTACGATGTTCGCGACGCATCGGACCTGTTTCGAAAAGTCTACGTTCCGTTTCTGTTTCTGGGTAAATTTCTGGCACTTCACGTGGTTTACCTTGTTCATCAATCGCCACCATTGTCACGAATGATTCCGTCGTCAAACGTTCTGCACCTGATTTTAAATCTCGGCAAATAACACGTACGTATACTTCCATTGATGACCGCCCTGTACACGTTACAACAGACTCCAACTCTAATACATCTCCTGCATAAGCAGACGATACGAAGTCTACTGAGTCAATGGATGCAGTGACGACCTCTCCTTTTGAATGCTTCATTGCAGCGAGAGCCGCAATTTCATCAATATATCGCAATACTTGGCCACCAAAAATAGATTGATGATGGTTGGTGTCGGACGGCATAATTAAACGTGTTTGATGTGTGCGTGAATAGCTCATTGGCACAGTGTTTCCCATAATTCTGCACTCCCTAAAAGATGATAATTTAACTGTAACACTTTAAAAACACCGTGTTCAAATACTTTTCTAAAATAACAAACCCCTGTACTAAATTACGTTAAAAAGTTGTTTTAATTGTGATAAACTTCAGATTTGTCATTTCTTCTATAGCATATTTTACCCCTTCTTTACCGTATCCACTCATTTTTACACCACCATACGGCATATGGTCTACACGGAATGTCGGAATATCATTAATCATCACTGCACCGGTCTCTAGCTCGTCTGCCGCATACATGGCATCTGTTAATACATTTGTATAAATCCCTGCATTTAAGCCTAGTTCTGATTCATTTACAAGGGCAATTGCTTCGTCTAATGTTTCATATGAAACAATCGAAACAATTGGGGCGAATGTTTCTTCACATACGATTTTCATTTGTGCTGTTACATTCGTCACGACGGTAGGGGATAACGTACGCTCCGTAAATTCCGCCCCTGTTGCAATAACGGCTCCTTGTATTTTTGCCTCTTCTATCCAAGCCTTCATCCGTCCTACCTCGTTTGGATGAATCATCGCGCTAACATCGGTATTTGCGTCTAGCGGATCGCCTACACGTAGCTTTTTCGTTTCCATCACAAATTGACGGACAAACTCATCGTAAATGGAAGTATGCACGTAAATACGCTGCAACGATATACATACTTGTCCTGCAAATCCAAAAGCCCCACTGACTGCACGTGAAACAATCTTCTCAATTGGCGCAGATGGCTCGACAATCACCGCTGCATTGGACCCTAGCTCAAGTGTAATTTTACGTAACCCGACTTTTTCTTTTAGCTTTAATCCGACTGCTCCACTACCTGTAAACGTCACTTTTTTGACATGTGGATGCGCGACAAGTGTATCGCTCAGCTCCCCACCTGAACCTGTCACAATTTGCAAGCAGCCGTCTGGTAAACCTGCTTCTTTAAAAATGTCGGCCATAATGATTGCACTAAGAGGTGTTTGTGTTGCTGGTTTTAATACAACCGTATTCCCGACCGCAAAAGCAGGCCCTAATTTATGGGCAACCAAATTGAATGGAAAATTAAACGGTGTAATCGCACTTACGACACCAAGCGGAATACGTTTTGTATAGCCAATACGATCTGTAATACCGGGTGCTGCATCCATTGGTACTGTTTCACCTGTTGATTGTTTAGCTGCCTCTGCTGAAAACTGATACGTCGCAATTGTCCGGTCTATCTCAGCTACCCCTGCTGAAATCGGTTTTGCTGCTTCTTTTGCTAAAATTTCTGCTAGCTCCTGTTTACGTTTACGCATAATGTCTACCACTTTATATAATATTTCCGCCCGTTCATACGCTGTTGTTTTCTTAAATACTTGAAATGCTTCATGTGCCCCTTCAATTGCACGTTCCACATCTTGACTGTTTGCCTTAGCTACTTTTGCAAGCACTTCACCGGAATAAGGTGATGTTAACTCATATGTGCTTTGTGCTTGTTCCCATTGTCCATTAATCCATAATTTTGTCTCTTGCATAAAAGACACCTCCATTAAAAGTTCAAGTTGATATCCAGTAAATCGGTTAATCCGTCTATAAAATGAAACGAAAAATAAAGTAAACCATCACTAAATTGAAGCAAATCGGCCCAACTTGTCATTTGAGTCGTATGAATGGCCTGCTGTACCTCTGCATAATCAAAAACGAGCTTTTGAGTCGCAATAATTAATGCTAGCTCTTTGACACCGTTTGTGACTCTAGAGCTCCTTAACTGTTGCTCCAGTTTTACAATTTCCTCTACTAACTGTAAATCCGTAGCTGTTAAAGCGAGTAGCCCGATAAATGGATAATGTATTTTTTTCACTTGTACACCGCGATGCTCAAACTCTATTTTTAATTGGGCTACATAATCGATAAGCTCTTTATGCTCGTGCACATCAAAAAACGTTAAAATTTGTGTTAATGATTGCAGTGCATCACTTAGTTTAAACCCTCGTTCACGTAGACTCTTAAAATAATGATTCATCGTCTGCGCGTGTACTGATGCACTTTCGTTATTATTTGCTGTTAGCAGAATAGCAAACGGAAAATCGCTTTTTCTTGTTAACATAGGATGATATTTATTCATCTCATCATACAGCTTCTTCGCGCGCATGCCATGTGCTACATCCTTTACAAAAAAGGCACTCACCATTCGGTATAAAGAGCGACTAAAACCACATTCTTCTAATAGGCAATCGTTCTTGTTTAACTGTGCTAGATGCTCCTTTACATTCCCTTTCAATAATAAATCCGCGGCTATCTTATATTGCAAACGTATGTCACTACCATATGTACTAAACATACTAAACGTAGACTCATTACATGCCAACTGGTCAATCACCGCTTGATGCTCTAACCCGCTATAAGTACGACCTGCATACGTATATTGAGCAGCTAAAGAGGTCACAATCTGCAAGTCTGGCTGTCCACCTGTGTAGTTAAATACTTTGTCATAATTCGTTTCTAGTTTCTGAATAAAGTGTGTATACATATGGACTACCACTCCTTTACTTTATTGTACGCCTTTTCAAGCTACTTTGTTTTAGAAAATATACTTGATGAAATAACGATCTTAACCAGAACATGTACTTGAACGCACATTCCGTTACGGGCGGATGCTTTCCGCGGGCTTGGCTTCAGTCTCCTCAACTCGCAAAAGCTCGTCTGCGGGGTCTTCAGCTCAAGCTTTTCCCGCAGGAGTCACCGCCCTTCACTCCATGTGCCTTTATATCAATCTCCATTTTTAATCAAGAACATATTTTGATATTGAACCTGAAATAACGTTAACAAGTTCCTATAAAAATAAGTGCAGGTAAAGCCCAAACAGACTTTACCTACACCCATTTATTCATGTGAAAGTTTTTCTAGTTCTTCTTTTGTAAAGGCACGGGACCGCGTTAAAAAACGCTTCCCCTCTACGCCCTCTAGCGAAAACATGCCGCCTCTCCCATCTACCACATCAATAATGAGCTGTGTATGCTTCCAATACTCAAATTGGTTTTTATGCATGTAAAACGGGCTGTCGCCAATTTCACCGAGCCGTACATCCTGATCTCCTAATAGCAAGTCCCCTTGCTCATAGCACATCGGTGAAGACCCGTCACAACACCCTCCTGACTGATGAAACATAATGGGACCGTGACGTTGTTTCAATAATTTAATTAGTTCGAGTGCCGCATCCGTTGCTATCACGCGCTCCGTCATGCTTGCACCTCCCCTCGCTTAGAAGAAGCCTAATTTATTTGGATTGTAGCTCACGAGTAAATTTTTCGTTTGTTGATAGTGACTTAACATCATTTTATGGTTTTCACGACCAACACCTGACATCTTGTAACCACCAAATGCAGCATGTGCTGGATATTGGTGATAACAATTTGTCCATACACGCCCGGCTTGAATACTGCGACCGAAACGATACGCTGTATTCATATCGCGTGTCCAAACACCTGCACCTAATCCGTACAATGTATCATTGGCAATTTCAAGTGCTTCTTCTGGCGTTTTGAATGTCGTCACCGATACAACTGGACCAAAGATTTCTTCTTGGAAAATGCGCATCTTATTATGGCCTTTAAAAATGGTCGGTTTAATATAATAACCATCTGATAATTCGCTACCCAGATTGTTTTTCTCCCCGCCAATGAGACATTCTGCCCCTTCTTGCTTACCAATATCTAAATACGATAAAATTTTCTCCATTTGCTCGCTAGACGCTTGCGCACCCATCATCGTATTTGGATCAAGTGGGTTCCCTGTTTGAATAGCTTCCACACGTTGAAGCACGCGCTCCATAAATTTATCGTAAATCGACTCTTGAATGAGTGCACGCGAAGGACATGTACACACTTCCCCTTGGTTTAACGCAAATAGTACGAAACCTTCTACCGCTTTATCTAAAAATTCATCATCATATGCCATGACATCTTCAAAGAAAATATTTGGTGATTTACCACCTAATTCAAGTGTTACAGGGATCAAGTTTTGAGACGCATATTGCATAATTAAACGCCCTGTCGTCGTTTCTCCTGTAAATGCCACTTTACCGATACGTGGACTTTGGGCTAATGGTTTACCTGCTTCTAAGCCAAAGCCATTGACAATATTTAGTACACCAGGCGGTAATAAATCTTCAATGAGCTCCATTAATACTAGAATCGAAACAGGCGTTTGCTCAGCTGGCTTTAACACAACACAATTTCCTGCTGCTAGAGCTGGTGCAAGCTTCCAAACAGCCATTAGTAATGGGAAGTTCCAAGGAATAATTTGTCCAACTACACCAATTGGTTCGTGGAAATGGTAAGCAACTGTATTGTCATCAATTTGGCTTAGTGCGCCTTCTTGTGCACGAACAGCACCCGCAAAATAACGAAAATGATCAATCGCAAGCGGTAAATCCGCATTTAACGTTTCACGTACGGCCTTCCCGTTATCCCATGACTCAGCAATTGCTAGCGTTTCAAGATTTTGTTCAATGCGATCAGCGATTTTCAGTAAAATATTGCTACGCTCTGTAGCGGATGTTTTACCCCATGCCTCTTTTGCTTCATGTGCTGCATCTAGCGCTAATTCAATATCTTCTGCTGTTGAACGTGCTGCTTGTGTGAACACTTTCCCTGTAACAGGCGTTACATTCTCGAAGTATTGCCCCTTTACAGGAGGTGTCCATTTACCACCAATATAATTGTCGTAACGCTCCTTGAAATTGACTAACGCCCCTTCTGTGTTTGGAAATGCATAAACCATTGAAAAATCGCCCCTTTGCTTAAATGTATTCGTTAAATACCTGCTCATTGCTGCCATCCCTATGTAACTACGAAAGGTATTTTCAATTACTATATTGTCAGAAAAGGGAAATAATTTCAATTGTTAAGTTTCAATTTTCTAAATTTACTGATAATATTATTGTGATATATTGTTAATAAGCAGACAGCGCACTGTTATACATAAAATAACGCTGATATTGTATACTGAAACTATTCTAACGAGTAGGGGAAAAAATATGCGTATCAATAAATTTTTAGCAGAAACAGGCATCATCTCTCGCCGAGGTGCTGATAAATGGATTGAAGAAAATCGCGTTACAATTAACGGCGAATTAGCAACAGTCGGTAGTAAAGTACAAGAAGGCGATCTCGTATGTGTAGATGGCAAGCCCGTCCAAAAAGAAGAACAACTTGTATATATCGTACTCAATAAACCAGTAGGCATTACGAGTACTACGGAAAAACATATTAAAGGCAATGTAGTGGACTTTGTGAATCATCCATTGCGTATTTTCCATATTGGACGTCTTGATAAAGATTCAGAAGGCTTGCTCCTCCTCACTAATGACGGTGATATTGTCAATGAGATTTTACGTGCAGAAAATCATCATGAAAAAGAATATGTGGTGCAAGTCGATCAACCGATCACAGCACAATTCTTAACACAAATGGCTGCTGGTGTAGAAATTTTAGATACGGTCACACTGCCATGTCGCGTCGAAAAAGTATCCAGTCATGTATTCAAAATTATTTTAGAGCAAGGGTTAAACAGACAGATCCGCCGCATGTGTTCAGCGCTCGGGTATTCGGTAAAACGACTACAACGTATTCGTATTATGAACATCCATTTAGGTAATCTAAAAGTAGGACAATGGCGTGATTTAACAGAGAAAGAGCGAACAGAGCTGTTTAAACTATTAAATTATAAGCAGTAGCTGTCTACGTTCAAGCTACTAGCAAGGGGGAAATGGGCGTTATGTTAACAATTCAACCAACAGAACTACTCACCGGTTTTCGCATTAGTGGGGACTACTGGGATATCGATGCATTGCTCCGTGCTATTTACGATGTCACCGGAGAAGAAAACCGCTATCTTGATTTTCAAGGGGCACGGAATCGTATTTTAGGTGTTTGTTTAGAGCTACGGAATGCCGTAAAAGGGGAACATCATATAGAATTTATCGCTAACGGTATACATAAAGGGTTAGAAAAAGAAAAGGCCATCCTTGCGCCTACTAAAAATGTTTATTTTGCTGTAGACATTTTAATACCAGAGCTGCTGTTTACGACAATTGCGTTAAATGATTTTATCCGTTTATATCAAGAAATAGTCGACCCAACGATGTGGAATATGTCGATCGCAACGATTCGTCAATTTCAAGGTGCCGTTGCGACAGCACTGGAACAACTAGTAGAAGAAGAGCATTATCTTGTATTTCTGCAAATGCTCCATGCAAAGCAAACCTTTTACTTCCGTTACGCAACACAGTATGTGGACCTCTTAAATGTAGAGTACTTAAAACTTTCTCGTCAAGAACGGGAAGAGCGAATAGCTGCGTACGCACTTCGCCTCTTAATGGAAGACGAAGAGTATACTGCATTAAAAGAACAACTACTAGCAACCGCCAGTGTAACGAAACATGTCATTCATGAATTAAATCTTACACTCAAGTATCCTGAAACGATAGATTGGTAGTTAGTTAAAATAATATATTCTACATATAAATAACCGCGTTCATGAAGTGGTGAACGCGGTTTTCTTTTTCGCTATTCGTTACAGCTGTTCATATGCCATTTTACGGATAACCGCTTCATGTTGTGGGTACGCTTGTAGCAATTCTTCCTGTGTAAATAATTCAAAGTCTGCATAGTCAAATCCTGGCGCTACCATGCATCCAACTAAACTAAATGTATGAGGTTCATCGACAGAGGAGCCAAAAATCGTATGCTTCGGTACAAGGATTTGGGGCTGTTCTCCTGCCTCAATATTTAATCCTAGTTTTTTTGCCTCATACGTACCATCTGGATAAATCATATGCACAGTTAGCGAACTACCTGCATGGTAATACCATAGTTCATCTGACTGCAATCGATGCAAGTGTGAAATATCGCTCGAACGTAGTAAAAAGTAGATACTTGTATAACCTGGTCGCTCACCCGTTGCTGTTTTGACAAGCTCCTTGCCAGCAAAAGTAGAGATATAAAAGCCACCTTCCGCATGTTGCTGTAATCCCAATTTTTCAATGAAGTATTGTGCTGCTTTCATGTGTATCACTCCTCTCCTTTACCATAACAAAAAGACACGTTCATAACAATTAGAGTGGATATACGTATCTTCATCCTCGTCTTTTTAATGCTGTTAAAATGAAATCATGGAACGATATAAAAAGAGAAACAGTTCACTAAAAAGGAGTGCTACACGTGACAGAGAAAGAATACTTAGAATTCAAAAACATCATTGCAATGGGCGATGAACTGAATTTTTATTATAAAAATGACGAATACTGGATAAGTCATAATCCTGGTAAATCTTATTTATCAAGAACTAAAGATTCATGTACCCAAGAATTTAATGGATATGAAGAGCTCTTTGAAAAAGCAACAATAGACGGCATAAAAATCGCTGAAATATATCCAAAATTAAACTGGTAAAATAGATTTTTTACTGCTCAAAAACACGAGCTACAATCCTTTACTGTAATAGCATGTTTTTGAATGTGTATAAATTTTGTTACACCGATTCATCAATTATACTTCACTCAAAAAAACTGCCCTACAAGTTCACTTGTAAGACAGCTTTATACATATTATAAACCACCAAGATAAGCCGCTTTGACTTCTTCACTTTCTTGTAATTCTTTTGCCGTACCGGCTAGTACAATGCGACCTGTTTCTAGTACATAGGCACGGTTGGCAATGGATAATGCCATATTTGCATTTTGCTCCACAAGCAGTACGGTTACCCCTTCTTTATTAACCATTTCAATAATGTTAAAAATATTTTTTACCATCAGCGGTGCAAGCCCCATCGATGGTTCATCTAAAATAATCAATTTCGGCTTTGACATTAACGCACGACCCATGGCAAGCATTTGTTGCTCACCGCCAGATAGCGTCCCTGACAGCTGTTTTCGACGTTCATGTAAGCGTGGGAACAACTCATATACATGGTCCATATCTTTTTTGATGCCCTCTTTATCTGTGCGTAAATAGGCACCTAACTCTAGGTTTTCCTCAACCGTCATATTTGCAAATACACGACGTCCTTCTGGTACATGTGAAATCCCTGCTTTTACAATAGACTGCGCTGCTTTGCCGTCAATGGCCGCGTCTAAATATTCAATGGACCCTTTTTTCGGTTTTAGTAAGCCTGAAATGGTTTTTAACAGCGTACTTTTTCCCGCACCATTGGCACCAATTAGCGTAACAATTTCGCCTTCATTTACCTCAATGGAGATATCCCTTAATGCTTGAATATTACCGTAAAACACGTCGATATTATTAATTTTCAGCATTATTCTGTTACCTCCTCACCTAAATATGCCTCAATTACTTTTGGATTCGAACGAATTTCTACTGGTGTTCCATCTGCAATTAATTGCCCGTGATCCAGTACATAAATACGTTCACAAATTCCCATAACGAGATGCATATCGTGTTCGATTAATAAGATTGTTAAGTTAAATTCTTTTCGAATGAACGCTATTAACTCCATTAATTCATGTGTTTCTTGGGGGTTCATCCCTGCTGCCGGTTCATCTAATAGCAATAGTTTAGGACCTGCCGCTAATGCACGAGCAATTTCAAGGCGACGTTGCATCCCGTATGGCAAGTTTTTCGCTAACTCATCCTTGTACACATCAAGTCCAAAAATTTTTAAAAAGGCAAGCGATTCCGCTTCCATCTTAGCCTCTCCTTTAAAGTGGGTCGGTAGACGGAAAATACTCGATAATAACGTATGTTTCGCTAAACCATGATTCGCTACCTTTACATTATCTAAAACCGATAATTCTTTAAATAAGCGAATATTTTGAAACGTCCGGCTAATGCCTTGACGTGTGACTTTATACGGATCTAAACCGGCAATAGATTTACCAGCAAAGGTAATCGTGCCTTCTGTCGGTGCATATACACCCGTTAACATATTAAATGTCGTTGTTTTCCCTGCACCGTTTGGGCCGATTAAACCAATCAGTTCCCCCCGGTTCATATACATATCCACTTTTTGAACCGCTTTTAATCCACCAAATGTAATTCCTAAATTATCAACTTTTAGAAGAGTTTCGCTCATGCTTTAGACCCTCCCTTTTTACCAAACTTGAATAAGTCCGTAATCTCTTTTGTACCAAGTAAACCAGTTGGACGGTACAGCATGACTAAGATTAATACAAGCGAATAAATAATCATACGTGTTTCAGGGAAACCTTGTAAGTACGTTGTTACCGCTGTTAAGAAAATAGCGGCTAACACAGAGCCTGATAAACTGCCTAAACCACCTAATACGACAAAAATTAAAATATCAAATGACTTTAAGAAACCGAATGTCGTTGGCTGAATGATATAGAAATTATGTGCATACACTGCGCCAGCAACCCCAGCAAAGAACGACCCAATCGCAAACGCGACCACTTTATAGTACGTCGTGTTAATCCCCATTGCATCCGCAGCAATTTCGTCCTCACGAATGGAAATACATGCGCGTCCATGACGAGAATTCGTAAAGTTGGAAATGATTAAAATCGTAATAACGACAGCGAAGAATGCGTATGTCCAAGTAGATTGGTGTGTGACTTGCATCCCAGCTGCTCCGCCTACATAATCAATATTTAAAAATACGATCCGGATAATTTCTGCAAACCCAAGTGTCGCAATCGCTAAATAGTCCCCTTTTAGGCGCAGTGTTGGAACCCCAACGAGTAAACCTGCAATGGCAGCTACAAGGGCGCCAAGTAAAATACCTGTCACGAACGGCAGACCGAGCTTCATCGTACAAATCGCTGATACATAGGCACCAACTGCCATAAACCCAGCATGACCAATCGAGAATTGACCTGTAATGCCAATAATAATATGCAAACTAACTGCCAGCATAATATTGATACACATCGTGATTAACATATTTTGATGTGTATAGCTAATAGCTTCTGTGTTAATCAACACTTGTACGACTGCATAGACTACTAGCGCTAGAGCGATGTAGCCCCAGAAAATTTTTGATTTTTTCATACGCTGTCCACCTACACTTTCTCTCGAGTATTTTTACCAAAAATACCCGATGGTCGTATAATTAAAATAAGAATTAAAATAACGAATGCAGCTGCATCGCGCCATAAAGAGTAGCCAAGTGCACTGACAATCGTCTCTACTACACCAAGTACGAGACCGCCAACCATCGCCCCAGGAATAATTCCAATCCCACCAAGTACGGCTGCGACGAATGCTTTTAAGCCTGGTAATACACCCATTAACGGGTCAATGCGTGTGTAATAAATACCGAAAATAACGCCTGCCGCCCCTGCTAATGCTGAACCAATCGCAAATGTTGCTGAAATGGTATTATCTACGTTAATCCCCATTAAACGCGCTGCATCTGCATCATGCGATACGGCACGCATCGCCTTCCCAATTTTCGTTTGATGTACGATAAATTGTAGTAACATCATCAGTACGAATGAAATGACTAAAATTAAAATCGACTGCACCCCAATTTGTGCTCCTAAAATCTCAATCGTTTTATTTTCAATCACTTTCGGATAAGCTTCCGGTGATGGACCGCGGAAGAAAATAACCGTATATTCAATTAATAAAGATACCCCAATCGCTGTAATTAAAGCGGCGATACGGGTCGCATTACGTAACCGTTTATACGCAACACGTTCAATAATTACCCCAATGACGGCACATAAAGCCATCGCTAAAAGCAAAGCTGGAATAAAGTGCATATCCCAGCGTGCAATCGCATAAAAACCGATAAATGCGCCTAACATGAAAACATCACCATGCGCAAAGTTAATCAGCTTAATAATCCCGTATACCATCGTATAACCAAGGGCGATTAGCGCGTAGATACTACCGAGTGAAATCCCATTCACGAGCTGTTGTATCCATTCCATAACGATTCACTCCTTTACTTTTTATATGTCACTTTATTTTACTAGCGCAACAAAGTTTTACTTCTAAACGTTGAAAAAGGAGCTATCCGAAAAAATTTTTTTCGGACGACTCCTTTGCGACGAGTAACCATCGGAACAATACTGACGAAGTAGCGTTCCATTCAGTAAGATATCGAGCCGCTTTCTTATAAAGCAGTCTCCTATCCCCTTAAATTTTTACTTAAGGATTTACTTTTGATTTGAACTCTTGATTGCCGTCTACAAACTCTAAAACTGTTGCTGATTTAACTGGGTTGTGTTTTTCATCTACTGTAAATGTACCTGTAATTAAGCTTAAGTCTTTTGTTTCTGCCAACGCTTTTTGAATGGCTTCGCCTGTAATGTCATCTCCAGCACGTTCAATTGCATCTTTTAAGAAGTACACTGTGTCATATCCAAGTGCATGGAAGGCATTTGGTTGCTTGCTATATTCTGCTTCGAATGCTTTTACGAAGTCTTGAATTGTTTGATCTGGGTCACCAGAAGAATAGTGATTTGTAATAAATGTATTATTTAATGCATCTGCACCTGCAAGCTCGACTAATGTTGGCGAATCCCAGCCATCAGCACCCATTAACGGTACAGTGATACCTAATTCACGTGCTTGTTTTACGATTAGCCCAACTTCCTCGTAATATCCTGGGATAAATACGAAATCAGGATTCGCTGACTTAATACGTGTTAATGTTGATTTGAAGTCTACGTCATCTGTTACATACGCTTCTTCTGCTACCACTTTCCCACCATTTTTTTCAATTTGCTCTTTAAATGATGCGGCTAAGCCTTTTGCATAGTCAGATGTAGAGTCCATATAAATCGCTACATTTTTTGAACCAAGGTCATTTGATGCAAAGTTTGCTGCTACAATGCCTTGGAATGGGTCGATAAAGCATGTACGGAATGCATAATCATTGATAGAACCATCTTCGTTTACTGTTACTGTTTCTGATGTACCAGAAGCTGTTACGACTGGCACTTTAAATTGATTAGCTGTTTGCACTGTCGCTACCGTATTTCCTGATGTTGCAGGTGCAATCATTGCGACAACTTTCTCTTGCTCTGCTAAACGAATGGCTGCTGTTACCGCTTCTGCGTTTTCAGATTTATTGTCTACCGCAATATAATCGATTTGTTTACCGTTAATACCGCCTGCTGCATTAATCTCTTTGATTGCTAATTTAGCACCATCATTAATAGATGAACCGTAAGATGCTACTGCACCTGAAAGCTCTAAGTTACCACCAATTTTAATTGTTTCTGATGAACCGCTATCTCCACCGCTTGAACTTGAAGATGAAGATGAACCATCATCCTTTGCCCCACATCCTGCTAGTACACCCGCAACTAGTGTTGAAGCTAAAAAGATTGATCCAAACTTCTTCATTTTTGACTGCTTCATATTCAAAACTCCCCCCAAATAACTATTTTCAAATATTAGATATTTCTGATAATTATACACGAATACCTACTCTTGGACAATGAGTTATAATAATATTCTGAAATTATAGCAAATACTAATATTTCTATTAATTAGCCTTTTGTATTTTAAAACATTCTTTCTATTTAGTCTAGTGCGACTTTTCAGTTTTTTAAAAAAGGAAGGACACTATACCTACTACTAGCTAAAAATATACTGTAAAAACAATGCGCCTTGACTATTCATTTTTTGATTAAGCATGGATTTAAATGGAGGATTTGCAATGAGCAAAAATGCATTCTAAAAATACCAGTTAAATAGTAAAAGGTATGTATCATAGCCTCCGCGCTTTGCCACAGCCTACACAGGAGCGAAGGATGAGTGACAAGGAGGCTTGATCTCGCCCGTGGAAAGCGAGTGCCGCAGCGGAAAGCAATGGTTACTCAAATGGTAATTTTGCTCTTTATGAGTGAAGGACTATAAAAAAGACATAAACTCGAACAAAATGAATCGAGTTTATGTCTCTCTATCTCTTTTAACCTTACGAGAAAAGGGATGTCTCACTTTCATCGTAATTACAATAATAAATCATTTTCATCCATTAAATGTAAATACGCAAATTCTTTCATTTGGATTTTTAAAACCTTGTAGCTGTACTTCTTTTAGTAAATCCAAATTCGTTTCAAACTGTAAATAATACAAATATTCTGGTGATGGATAATATAACAATATGTGAATTTCTCGAGGGTATTGTTCAACAGATCGGCAAATATTCATGACGACTTTGCGGAAAATTTGTACCGAAAAAGGGTTAAAGAAGAAAAACACATTATCCTGTTTCTGTACATCATATTGTTCAGCTAACATATTTAAAAAGGTAATCGGCACAAGCTTTTTCCCTGCCTTTTGTAAATATCTATTTTTATTTTGCTGTGCTTCTTTAAAGAAAATACCATCCATTTCAACGCCTGTCGTAGGAATGCGCAACTTATGATGGAGGAAAATCGGTACCCTCCCTTTCCCCGATCCAAAATCAACAACATGAGCATTTGATGGTAATTCATATGCTGCGAATAGTTGTTCTAATGCTTCATACGGTGTTGGTTCATAGCTATGGTAATGGATTAATTTTGGTACACCATATTGAAACCCCGTTGTTGAAATATTTAATAGCTGCTCATAATCTTTTTCTCGCATTCACGTATTCCTTTCTCTACTCACTAATCCATGAAGCATTGGCTATGCGCACTTTCTACATGTACCCCTTCAAAATAGCTCGTTCATCAAGCTTTAGATGCACTTGAACTACTGCTCATGAATGATTTGGATAAATTTCTTCGTTGGCCGTGATAATGGCACGGTTTTCAAGTGGCAAATGCCGATGCTTCGCTTTGGAATCGGCTTTTGTAATTCAATTTCGTGCACGATTCCTCGTTCTAAATAATCTGTTGAAAACTCTTTCGTCACACAAGCGATGCCTAAATTAATCTTCGCAAACTCTAACAATAAATCGTGAGAGCCAAGCTCAAATTCAGGTAAAATGGAAAAACCGCACCCCTTTAAATACTCTTCAACATATTGTCTGGAATTTGCATTTTTCTCTAAAAAAATAAGGGGCATTTTCACTAAATAATCGAGACTTGTCGGCTGCTTCGTCATATTCATATATTTATCGCCACATACGAAAATGTCATGGATATCTTTACATGGCGTCACTTCAAGCTGCTCATCATAAATAGGTAAATTGCAAATCCCTACATCTGCTTCACCAGCTTTAATATATGTCACAATTTGACTTGTCGTCCCATTTAATACTTTCAACTTAATACTCGGATATTTTTTATAAAACGTTTCAAGGTATGGCAGCAAGTAGTATCTAGAAATCGTATCGCCCACACCAATTCGCAGCTCTCCTGTTGTGAGATTCTGCAATTCTAGTACCTTTTCTTCTCCTACTTCAAGCATGCCTAGCGCAGAATTGACATAGTCGTGTAACAATTTCCCTTCATTCGTAAGCGTAACCCCTTTAGGCGTACGGTAGAACAAATGGGTACCTAGTTCCTTTTCCAACTGTGCCATCGCTTGACTAATGGCGGGTTGTGTCATATAGAGTGATTTAGCCGCATGTGAAAAGCTTTTACTTTTACAAACCGCATGAAAAATACGATATAAATCTAATTTACCTATCATATAAGTACTCCTTATAGGGCATATTAAAAATATTAATTTTACTTATACCATGTAAGCGAGGTATATTACAACTTGTGTTAACTAAATCAAATAATTTTTTACTATAGATTAGGAGAGATTCTCATGGAACGTGTAGTAGGTACAGTAGTTCGTGGTCTTCGTGGCCCTATCATCAATGAAGGGGACGATATTGAACAAATCGTTGTAGACACGGTGTTAAATGCGGCGAAAGTAGAAGGTTATGAAATCCAAGATAAAGATATCATTACAATTACTGAGTCTATTGTGGCACGTGCACAAGGAAACTATGCAACTATCGACCATATCGCAACAGATGTAAAAGCAAAATTCGGTGAAGATACAATCGGTGTGATTTTCCCTATTCTTTCACGTAATCGTTTTGCGAACTGCTTACGTGGTATCGCTCGTGGCGCAAAAAAAATCGTACTTATGTTAAGTTACCCATCTGATGAAGTTGGCAATCACTTAGTAGATATCGATGAATTAGACGTAAAAGGCGTTAACCCATGGACAGATACATTAACTGAAAAACAGTTCCGTGAACATTTCGGCTATCAAAAACATACATTTACTGGTGTGGACTATATTGAGTACTACAAAGAGCTTATTACGAATGAAGGGGCAGAAGTAGAAGTCATCTTCTCTAATAACCCGAAAGTTATCGTAGACTATACAACATCTGTACTTGCTTGTGACATTCACTCACGCTTCCGTACAAAACGTTTAGTAACAGCAGCTGGTGCTACAACAGTTTACAGCTTAGATAATATTTTATCTTCATCGATTGATGGCTCTGGTTACAATGAACAATACGGTCTGCTTGGTTCAAACAAAGCAACGGAAGATTCAGTCAAATTATTCCCGCATACTTGCCAACCGCTTGTTGATGGAATCGCAGAAAAATTAAAAGCAGCAACTGGTAAACAAATTGAAGTCATGGTGTACGGTGATGGTGCATTCAAAGATCCTGTAGGTAAAATTTGGGAGCTCGCTGACCCAGTGGTATCACCTGCATTCACAGCTGGTCTTGCTGGTACACCTAACGAAGTAAAATTAAAATATTTAGCAGATAATAACTTCTCACACTTACGTGGTGAAGAATTAAAAGCGGCTATTTCAGAACATATCAAAAACAAAAACGAGGACCTTGTTGGTGCAATGGAAGCACAAGGCACAACACCTCGCCAATTAACAGATTTAATCGGTTCTTTATCTGACTTAACATCTGGTTCTGGTGATAAAGGCACACCAATGATTTATATCCAAGGTTACTTCGATAACTATACAAAATAAGCGCAAAAGCAGGCAAAGTGGACTTTCACTTTGCCTGCTTTTTTATATCAGGATCATTATTTTTTAATAAACATTTGTGTCCAGTAGTGTCCATCTGCTACATAGCCGATACCAATTTGCGTATAGCTTGTGTTCATAATATTCGCACGGTGACCTGGACTATTCATCCAATCATTCACGACTTGCGCTGCGGATGTTTGTCCTTTCGCAATGTTTTCACCTGCTGATTTATATGAAATACCAAATTGTTTCATCATATCAAATGGTGAACCATATGTCGGACTTGTGTGACTGAAGTAATTTTTATCATGCATATCTTGTGATTTGTATTTCGCGACACGTGACAATTCCCAATCGATTGAAAGTGGCGCTAACCCTTCTTTCGCACGTTCTACGTTCACAAGGTGTACGACTTCTTCCTCGACACTTGCTTGCTCGTTTTCAGCAATAATGATCTTTTGACCTGGGTAAATTAAATCTGGATTTGCTAAATTACTATTTAAAGAGATTAACTCAGAAATTCCTACTTGATTTTTAGACGCGATTTTCCAAAGTGTATCGCCTTTTACTACTGTATATGTTGAAGTGGCCGCTGATGCGGACATCGGTAATACGATGGACATTGAGAGTGCTGCTGTTATCATAATTTTTTTCAGCATGTTGTTCATCCTTTCTACTTTCGTATGAACCTATCATAATCATTTTTTTTAGATAGTTCATTACTGAAATTATGGAAGGATCTTTACGAGACTATTACATTTGTAATAAAACCCGAGTAATTTGCTCGTATAATAACATTCACGCTGAAATATTTCTGTCACATCACTGAAAATAGGAAAATATTACACGGTTTTTAGTGACAAATCGCCTTCTTTTTTTGCTTTTCTCTATACATTACGCGATCTGCCTCTTCAAAAAGTTCCTCCATTTGTCCAAATGAATAAGGACTATAACTACTACCAATTGATATTTGAATAGAAAATTGCTCCGTTACATGATTAAATTGCTGGACTTTATATCGAATCTGTTCCATCACATCATCCACAATTTCACTCGTCACATGCGGCATCATAATTGAAAACTCATCGCCACCAATACGTGCGACAATGCCTTTACTCCCCACTGCTTCTCGGATAATATTCGCACTCTGCCGAATATAAGCATCGCCCATTTTATGTCCTTGTTGATCATTGATACATTTCAAATTATCCAAATCACAAACAATCATCCCAATCGGCACACTTTCCTTATTATTATAAAGCGCCATTTGGGCATCAAAGCATGCTCTGTTTTTCGTTCCTGTTAAATGGTCATGCATCGCTTTATATTCCAGCTCTTGTTGCATTGCCACCTTACGTCCTACATTTCGGTACACACCGTGAATAGCAATCATCTCACCGTTCTTATAGACTGGCATTGCATACTCTTCAAACCAAATATACTGTCCTTCCGTATTTTGAAGACGCACTAATAACGGCTCATCATAATCCCACGCGCCATTTAATTTCTGTGTCACTACGTCTATATCATCGGGATGCAGAATATCATAATACTTCTGAGGGTTTTGCATATGTGCTTGCCATTCATGCTCACCTAACATTTGATTAATGGCTGAGCTTAAATAGCGATATTGCATTTGAGGCTTTAAATCGCAATAATAGAAGATGTCTTTGGAATGTTCTACTGCCTGCACTACCGTTTGTAGCGAATCCAATTGTTTTTTGAGCAAATAATATCTTCTATATAAATAACCTATTATAAATAAAGTAATAATAATAACATAAAGCATATTTACACTTCCTAGTAAGAAAATTGAATTAGTTCTCAGTTGTTAACTGTTGTAAATATTACTAGTCACTATTTTATCAGAATAAGTCGTAAGTTGCTTATCATTGTTCTTTTTTTATTTATTTTTTATAGGAATATAGTAACAAAACGGAGGAACCGATGAATATATATATGAATAATGAAAAGGTGATTGCGGGTACGACACTGAAAAAATACGGGGTGCCAGAACAAAATAACATGGCATTGCATATTTGTGAAAATACCGCGGCAGTTATAAACAATCGCGAGCAACTCGCAAAAATGATTGGCTGTGAGGTACAACACTTTGTTTGTGCCGAGCAAACACATAGTGCAAACGTTTACAAAGTCTCAAGCAACGACCGGGGAAAAGGTGCCTTTACAATGGACAACGCGATTGCTAATACAGATGCACTGTATACGTATGAACGCGGTATATTACTGACATCCTTTTCTGCTGATTGTGTACCCGTACTCTTATACAACGAAAAAAGTGGTGTGATCGCTGCGATACACTCGGGGTGGCAAGGAACCGTCAAAGAAGTAACACCACGATTATTGCATCAGTTAATTGAAATAGAACAAAACCCCGCCGAAGGATTTCAAGTGTATATCGGTACAGCGCTAAGCCAACAAAAATTTGAAGTAGATTGCGATGTATATGAAAAATTTAAAGCGTTAGGTTATGCGGACGAATTTATATACTATAATGCCAAAACAAATAAATATCATATCGATAATCAGCAAACCGTCAAAAAACAATGCGAACTTGCGGGCATCCCTACAAATCAAATTATCGTTGATGACACATGCACCTTCTTACATGAAAATGGCTTCTCCTATCGCCAAGATAAAAAATCCGGCCGCCATATGAGCTTTATTATGAAGAAATAACGTACGAGACACCGCCAAATAATAGGGTGGTGTTTTCGCTTTTCTACACTGTATATTTTTTTCTGTGATAAAAATTTTGTTCAATGCCATATTAAGAAAGAACAAAACAGAAAGGAGCATGCCCAGTGGGAAGAGATGATAAAAAGGGACGAAGCCATCAAAAGCAAACGCTTCCTCAAACACCTAAAAATCAAAAAATAGCGCCAAACAAAATTAGGGAAGAATTTTCCCGGGAAATCGCTGAAATTGAACAAGCTGCTAAGCGAAACAAACAGCATAAATAAGGAGGCTCCATATGGACTATCAACGCGCGAAAAAAATTGTTGAGTCACCATCCGAATATGAAGTAAGCTATAACGGTGTTTCCGTCTGGATTGATCAATTGCATGACAACCAACAAACAGCTACCGTCCATTTAAGACGTTCATTAGAAGAACGCTCTGAAGTGGCTATTGCTGAATTAAAAGAAGAATATTTAGTGCATTAAAAACAAGAGCGTGAAAGTACCTGCTAATCCCCCGACACATGCTGGAGAACCTAGGTAAGTGTGCTAGTCACACAGGGGGATGGTGCTTTCACTTAAACGTAAAAGCTCTTCCCCCATATTTTTATCCGCTATGAAAATTTTCACCATTACCTAAGCGATTAAATAATCTCTCTATGATTTAGTATCCATGGGATTTTTGGATTTATACGTTTTTCAAAACATACTTACTTTCATCTCGGTTTGCTATATCATGTTAATTCTATAAAATGTGTAGCACGGTTTCGTCCATTTTTCTTCGAAGCATACAGCGCTTGATCGGCATTTAAAATAATCGATGCTTCCGTGTCTTGATTTGTAAAAGTGGCAATGCCGATACTGACCGTTAATCCGCCCGTTTCTTCCCACTCTGCTTGCTCTACTACGCGATTCAACTTTTCAGCGATGTGCTTCCCTTCTATTGCATTTGTATTGGGCAAAATAATCGTAAACTCTTCTCCGTCAAAACGTGCTGCAATATCCTCGGAACGAACGTGATTACTCAAAATTTTAGCTAATTTCACCAGTACAACATCACCAATTTGGTGACCGTATGTATCATTTACTTTTTTGAAATAATCAATATCGAGAATAAGTAAAGAGAAAGGCTTTCCTTCCTTACGATACAAATCGATATGCTCCTCTAACTTCTCCTGGAAAAAGCGTCTATTCTTAATGCCTGTTAGCTTATCCGTATAGGAAATTTCAATCAGTCCTGAATTAATGGCCATTAACTCCGTTTGTTTCTGCTCAATTTCTTTATAAATCTGTTCTAATTTCGCGAGCGCTTTATTCTTTTCTATATAAGCCTCTTCCATCTTTCGCTTTGTTGAGCGTAATTCTAATTCATAATCAATCCGCTTCTTCATTTGCACCAAAATACAATCGATTACTTCCATGCCGTCGCGTTCATACTGTTTTGCATTCATCAAGTAGGGGATGGAAGCATGACTACCATTTCTGAAGCTAATGAATAATTCCTCTACCCGTCCGTGTAAATTAATACTTGGATAAAAATAAGAATGAAAGATTAATTTATTGCTAGTCGGCAATAGCCACTCAAAGTGTTTGCCAACTAGCTCTTCTTCTACGTAATCCATCCAATAAAGAAAAGTTTGATTTACTTCTGTAATAAAGCCCTCATGGTTCATTGAGATAAAACCACAGGGTGCTTCTTTTAAACGTTCATCCATGTCTCCGTCCCCCTTTATAGCATTTTCTATTTTGTTACACCTACTAAATATTGTAGAATAATTTCACTTGTTTCCTCTGGTTGACTAATATGCGGGTAATGCCCCTTTGTATGCATTAAATAAAATGTACTATTTTTTAAGTGCTGATGTAGGTATTCACCTACTTCAATCGGTACGATACTATCATCCGAACATTGGATAATGAGTGTCGGGACCGTCACTTGTGACAAGCTTGTACGCTGATCTGAAAAGAATGTTACCTCTGCAAATTGTCGCGCAATATAAGGATGGCCTGAAGCAAAGCTAGTTTCTATTTCCCGTGTTAATACTGGGTGCTCCGTATCCATTACAATTGGTGCCATATAGCTTGCCCAACCTGTAAAATTCATCTCCATCATATCGAGTAATTCTAAAATATCACTCTTCTCAAAACCACCACAATAACCGTCTATATCATTTACATAACAAGGAGATGGCCCAATCATAATGAGTTGATTAAACACTTCTGGCCGCGCAATAGAAGCTTTCATACCAATCATGGCACTAATGGAATGACCAATAAAAATAATATTTTCAAGCTTTAGTTCGTCAATTATATCGAGCACATCTTGTACATAGCCTTGAAGGGTACTATATTTTTCCGAACAATACGCATTGACATCTGAATTGCCTGAGCCAACATAATCAAATACAATTATTCGGTAATTTTCTTCAAATGTTGGGGCGATAAATCGCCACATACTTTGATCACAACCAAAGCCATGTGCAAACACAATTGTTTGCTCTCCTTGCCCTATTATTTTTACATTATTTCGCTTCATTACTTCATTCATATCAATTGGCCCCTTCTTTTCGTATTTATATTACTATCTATTTTGAAGGGGCTCCTTTTAAATATCAAGGAGAATAAGTATTTTTAGTATATATTTGGTTAACACGAAAAGTCATAATAAAATCATTTATTACCATTATAAAGGTTCATAAAATACAGGATTTTCTCATATACTATGAAAGTTTTAATAACAGAGGAGGCTCAACATGGATGTATATGTGAGACCAGGGGATTCCCTCTGGCATTACACCCAATTATTTCGAATTCCTCTACAACTCATGATTGATTCTAACCGAAACATTAACCCTCAATCACTGTCAGTCGGTCAACGTATTCAAATTCCTGGATATGTTGCCCAAAGCTATCAAATACGGCGTGGAGACAGCTTATGGTCTATTGCGATGAGCCGAAATCTTCCTCTTGATACCCTTTTTCTTGTCAACCCTACGATTAATCCAAACCAACTGCAAATTGGGCAAACAATCAAAGTGCCAATTCGCATTACATGGCGACTTGTCAATGGAAAGCAAAATTATACTTATGAAACTATGACGAATGATATAAGACGGCTACAATCCGTTTACCCATTTCTGCAGATTGATTCCATTGGCAATTCTGTGTTAGGTCGAGAGCTACCTGAAGTTTTAATCGGTACTGGGAATAAACGCGTTCATTATAACGGCTCATTTCATGCAAACGAATGGATTACAACACCTACTATCATGACTTTTCTAAATGATTATGTACTTTCCCTGACGAATCAAATGACCATTCGGGGAATCATTACTTCTTCTTTATATGAGCAAACGACCTTATCCATTGTTCCGATGGTCAATCCAGATGGCGTCAATCTCGTTTTGAATGGACCACCCGAAGAAGAGCCTTATAGAAGTAATACCATCGATTGGAACAATAATAGCCTAGACTTTTCAGGGTGGAAAGCCAATATAAATGGCGTCGATTTAAATGACCAGTTTCCGGCAGAATGGGAAAAAGAGCGAGACCGCAATCCGAAAACACCAGGTCCGCGCGATTATGGCGGAGAAAGTCCTTTGTCCCAGCCAGAATCGATTGCGATGGCTGACTTAACAAAAAAGCGAGACTTTGCAAGAGTACTCGCTTTCCATACACAAGGTGAGGTCATTTATTGGGGATTCCAAAACCTCGAACCACCAGAAAATGAAGTGCTAGCCAATGCATTTGGAAGAGTAAGCGGCTATACGCCTGTTAAGACAGTCGATAGCTATGCAGGGTATAAAGATTGGTTTATCCAAGACTGGCGAAGATCTGGCTTTACGATTGAGCTTGGGAAAGGAACAAACCCGCTACCACTCTCACAATTCGATGAGATTTATGAAGAAGCATTAGGTATTTTTCTAGCAGCATTATATTTATAAATACCCAAAAGCACATCAACTAGGCGATATGTTGATGTGCTTTTAGTCAGGTGGAGTATGCTCATCTATGATTTTCCCATATTTACCGCCACCACCATGTGCAATTGATAACTCCCCTGTTCGTGCTCGCTCAATAAGGGTGGCTAACTTTTCTGGAACCACCTCTTCTAACTGCGCCTTCGTGATATCGTGTAAAATGGCCATTTCCGTACCGAAAGCCTGCAATAAGCGATTCAATGTTTTCGGCCCTAAACCAGGGATAAAATCTAACGGCACTTGATGAATATAGGGCGGTCGTGCAATGGAATCTACATACGGATCAGATAACTGTTGGATGCGCGTGGAGACACCCATAATCACTGTTTCATTGCCACATTGAGGGCATTTGTCTATCCCTGCTAGCTGCTCACCACATTTCGCACATACGGTTTGATAATATTTACCGAGTAGCGGATTTAAACCGTAATTCGCACCAATGGCTCGTCCCTCTTCCTGTCGCAATGCCTTTTTTAGTTCTTCGAAGCTTGCTTCTTTAAGCTGGAGTTTTTGATATTCCCGCGCCATTTTCTCAAGTGAGTGTGCATCGGAATTTGTTAAAAACGGATACGCTTGTAGCTCCTTCATTTGGCTTACCATATATGTGTCTGAGCTCAGTCCTAGTTCAATAGCATCGATGTAAGTTGGATCGAATACTTCCGTTAAACTGCTCTTAACCCCTTTGCCGTAAAGACTTTTAAATGGCGTAAACACATGCGCGGGAACAAACAAACCTTCATGTGCATGAACCTGCTTTTGAAGTGCTCTCCCTTCTACATAAATACGCTGAGAGCTTAATGTCCTATTTTTGACATGCTTGCTCATCCATTGTGAAAAAGATTGCATCTTCTCCAACGTTGGAAAATACGCTAACACATGGATAGGTCCATGACAATATTGGTCATATACTTCCATTTCTGAACCCATAATTAATGTCGTGTTCTGAAAACGTAGCCCCCCATCAGCTAATTCAATCATGTCACCTCGTTGTATGAATGCTTCTATTTCCAACAACACTTCTGGAGAATGACAGTCAATAATCCCAATCATATCAAGCCCTTTTCGATTACTTGCAATTTCTAAAATATTTTGTAATGTGAGCGTCTTGCTACCTGTGATTTTCACCGGTTTTCCACTTGCCGTACGCCCAATATGAATATGTAAGTCTGCATAAATAGCCTTCATCACGACCACTCCTTGCCATTAGCATTGGATTTGTTGCTTATTTTATACATCTTGTGTTTCCACGAAGCTCTTTCTTACTAGAAATCTATAAACAAGCATTACTTTTATCTCTACACCACGCATTTCTTATTAGTCCTTCTGGATTATATACAACTCTTCACCAATTTCTTCATAAAAATTGAAATATTTCGTACAGATATTGATAAAACTTGTATTTTTATATTTCCTGACATAATTAAATCATTGTTGATTCACTTAACGTACATTACACTTAAAGCTAATCATTTAATAAATTACAGGGGGATGTCAATGAAAGGTCTTTTCAAACCAGGGATTTTTGTCTTAGACAAACTATCTTTCAGTAAAAAATTTATGCTACTATTTGCCGTAGTCGTATTAACACTTAGTTACTTATTATTAGATCTTGTCCAACAAACGAATAAGCAAATTGACACAATCGAAAAAGAGTTATCAGGGGTCGATTTAATTGAAGATGTTTATCCCGTTTTAAAATTCACACAACAACACCGCGGTCTGACTGTAAACTTAATTAGTGGTGATGCAACGGCCGCATCTAGAAGAGAAGCTGCAGGTAAAAATGTCAACGACTCATTTGATACACTCGTAGAAAATGCAAAACAATATCCGTCTTATTCGGAAATTCAAGCAAACATTAACACTATCAATGATAATTGGAAGCAGGTCCAATCTGTTTCAGCTAACGGAACTGTAGCAGAGGCCATTTCATTACATAGTAATTTGATTATCGAAATATTAGATTTAATCCAGTTAATCGCAGAAGATACGAAGCTTTCACTAGAATCAGATCCAACAAAACATCACCTAAACCGTTTATTAACGGAAACATTACCTCCGATTACGGAAAATATGGGGAAAGCACGTGCAACAGGTGTCGGTGTTGCCACTAAAAAAGAATTATCAGACGATAACCGTTACCAGTTATTATTTTTAATGCAAACGATGCAAAGCTATGTAGACGCATCCTTCAATAATTATGAAAAGATTTTTAAAACAGATCCATCTTTAAAAAACCGTTTAGAAATACAAGCAAAACAATCATTAAAAAGCACAGAGGATATTTTAGCAGTTATTAATACAGAGTTATTGAATGCACAAACGATTACAATCGTACCTGCTGATTATTTCAATGCAACGACTGCTGCGATTGATTCGATTTTCGAGTTAATCGATTTTCAAAAGAATGAGTTACAAGACCGTTTAGAAAATGACTTAGCTTCCTATGAATCTAAGCGTGCTATCACATTAGTTGTGATTATCGTCATTGTATTCATTTTATTGTACGCTTTGCTTTCATTCTATTTTAGTATTCAAACACAAGTGAAATCTATTCAGCATGTTGCTAAACAACTAGCTACCGGTGATTTAACTGAGCGTATCTCAATCACGTCGAAAGATGAATTTGCATCGATTTCAACATCATTAAATGAAATGATTGAAGCCATTAAAGAGGTTATTACAAATAGTAAAACAACCGCTGATTCTGTTGATTCTTCAAGTAAAGATTTGTTTGCCGTTACAGAGGAAACAACAAAGGCGACGAATCATATTTCTCAATCAGTGGAAAAAGTATCAGAAATTATTGAAGAGCAGCTGACACAAGCGAAAAGAAATGTAAAATTAATGGATGATGCAGCTCAGCAGTTAGACATGATTGCAAAAGCACATATTCATGTGTTAGATGCTTCAGATGCTACATTACGCGAAGTAGAGGATGGCAATCAAAACTTCGATAACTTAACAAAGCAGATGAATATTATTACACAATCCGTCACTGCTACTTCAGAAGTTATCGACCAACTAAACGAGCGTTCAAAAGAAATTGGTACCATTCTAGATGCCATAGTAGCCATCGCAGAGCAAACAAACTTATTAAGCTTAAATGCGGCTATTGAAGCTGCACGGGCTGGTGAACATGGAAAAGGTTTTGCCGTTGTAGCGGATGAGGTGCGCAAATTAGCAGATGAATCTTCTCGTTTTACAGAGCAAATTCGTCGCATTGTTCACGGCATTCAGCAAGATACAATGCATTCTGTAACCGCTATGCAAAATGTATCAAATGAAACAGTAGCTGGCACAAATTTAATTCATACAACAAAAGATTCTTTAACACGCATTTTTGAACAAACAAAAGGCGTATCAAATGAAGTTCATTCCGTTATCCAATCGGTTGAAACGGTAGCAAATGAAATGAAGCTATTAGATGATTCGATTCATTTAGAAGCTGACCAAGCATCTGTATCAGAGGACAATATTCAAATGATTGTAGCCGCGACAGAACAGCAACTTGCCTCAATGGAGGAAGTAACTGCTTCGGCTCAAGTACTCAGTGATAAAGCACTCCAATTAAAAGAAACAATGGGCAATTTCAAAACAGAGTAAGGATTATTCACTAACAGTTTTACGATTCTCTTAAATACTCAGCATTTTTAATGTTGTAATGACGACAGTAAAGGGGGGTGTCCAGAAAGTTTTTACTTTCTGGACACCCCCCTCATAGCTTTTTTATTTATTCCTCACTCTGTACTCTATTAATAGACGGTCACATGGCGGACATTCTCACTCACTGTATATAAATCCGTTATATCTGTAGCCCGTTCTGAAATGACACGTAACCAATCCACTTTTTCGGATGAAGTATTTGAAAGAGTAATCGGCATATGATCTAAACGTTTGATCGTCCAATCCAGCTTATACTGATAGGCACGATTGTCCTGAGCGCCTGTTGTAACAAGCGGTGCTGTCCGAACGCTCACATTCGCCGTCGATGTAAAGCCAAGTTGATATTTCTTGTAATCCTTACCGCCAAGTGCTTGATCCGCACGATACATATGACCTGCTATTTTAGATCCCCAATATGGATCTGAGGCATAACGAACATTCATGCCAATCATCTTATTGCCAAGTGCAACTCCATTATAACGCCAGTCACCCATATTAAGTGGGTCTAAATAGTACTGATTTAAACTTTCCACTAGTGCCTGAACATTTTTTTCAATCGATGGAAAATACTTCGATGACGTCTTATCCACGTTCGTTGAGCAAGCACTATTCGTATCCGTTACTTTTAAGCCAAACAGATTATTATAGTTTTGCGCATGACAGCTCATACCATAATTACTCTCATGTATAGCAGTTGACAGAATAAGTAACGCATTAATACGATACTGTTTTTCCATCTCCTTCAACAAAGCACCCATGTTTTGCAATGGACTTTTCGTTGTTGCATTAGCGTAAAGCTTATTCCCTGACTGTTCTCTAGCTTGTAATTCTTTAGCAATAAAAGCATTCAATTGCTCTGCGCTATAGCTTGTCGGGACACGTGGTGATATATATTGAAAATAAGCATAACTTTCACCAACCACTTGTCCATTCGCATCCACAAAATTCGCGCCATCTGTACTGTAATACTTTACATTACGCTGTAAAAATGCAGGCTTGTCTCCTATTAAGTAACTGCTATCATACGTACCAGCATGATGATGATAAATACGGTGCCATAAGCCTTTATCATCTGCACTATAATAAGACTGTCCTTTTGCTGCAGCTGTCGGAATGAGCGTGACATCTTCATGCTTCACATACATATCTTGACCAGCTACATGGACTTTCACATAGTCTGCTGTAGCATCAACATACAGTAACTCCGTATCAGCAGCAACACCTGCGTATTGAAAACCCGCTGTAAATGTAGCTTGCTTATAAATCAGTGTTACTTTCTTCGGACTTGTCGCGACAAATCCAGCTGGTATTTTGACGTATTTATTATTGTAAACAATGGCTTGCTGTTTTTGTAAGTGACCATTTGCTTCTTCAAAAGATGCATACGTGGCAACCGGCGAATACGTCCCATCTGCTTGAATATCAACTACTGCATAGCCTTCAGCAATTGTAAATGGTTTGATAACCGCTTTACTTAACCGTTTATTGGACTTTTGGCTTTTCACTGAATCCGTAATATGTAACGTATAGCTTTGCCCAGGTGCATAACCTTGTGCAGGTGCTTGTACAAGCACAACATTTCCTTTCACGGAAAGAGACGTGTCTTGTTTTCTATTATTTTTATCTAGTACATAAATAGAATCCTTTGAAATACTAGATTCTAGCACCGACTCATTAAATGTAATCGTCCATGTTTTATCACTCGACACCTTCGTATCTACATGGCTGAAATCAGCGGCATGAGCAATCGTGAGCGGTGCGAAAATAAAGAACAACATCCCTATCACTACTTGTAGCGATCGTTTGAAGCATATTTGCAAACTATTCATCTTAGTAACCCCATTTCCAAATAGATTCTCTTATCTTTCTATGACTGTATAATAGGTTACCATGTCTTTGTTGTTGATACAAATAATGTAAAATATTTTAATTTATTGTTTAATTATCAAAAATCGTGTTTGCTAAATATGGCACAATGTATTCACTGCTCTCCGTTACATATGCTACCTAAAAAGAAAAACCGAGCAAAAAACGTGCCCGGTCCTGTTCAATCTATATCATAATGGAATACGCGGAATGATGATAAATACGAAAAACGATTGAAAAAACATACTAAATCATACAATTTCCCCTCAAAGAATCATCACATTATTCGTAACTGCTCCTCCAAAAAGACGGCTTTTGAAAACAATCGATTTTGACATACAACTTATTCGAAAATAAGTGCCAACTCAGGACTTTTCTTCCCATTTGACACATATTTATGTTTAAATTGTATATCCATTTTGACAATCCGGCGGTTGATTGTTTAAAACGTATTACAGAAAAATATATTCACGCTCGTTGTTATGTCTCATGACTTTATTCTAATTTTGATTCATCTCCAAAAGTCATGGATGAAATGTTGTAAAAGTTATGCCCCAGGAAAATACCGCTCCTGCGCGCTCTCGTAGTTATTTATTTCAAGTTAATAAAAATCATCCTCAAATAATGTTCTAAAGCTGGATTCATTAAAACCTTTAATGATCGATCTGCATTCGACATTACCCATTCAACAAGTGTTCCCACCTAAATATTTTAGATGTTTTGCGCAATAACTTCAGCCGGAGTTTCTACTGTAATAATATTGTGTTGCTGACCGTAATGGATGACTTCCTTAATAATTGATTGAAAAATGTTGAACATCTCTGCTAGTAAATCTCTATACTGCTTGTTTAGAGTTAACAGGTGCATCATATTTTGAGTAAATTAACTAACGGTAAAGTTTAAGTATATAAATTGAAGGAGGTTAAAATGAAACGTTATGATAAGCTGACTTGGTTCCTCATCATTGTATTGCTATCCCGCACCGTTTTTGCAGTCATTGCACAAGGTATTTTTACATTCATTACATTCCTATCGAATCAGCCATTGACTTACTTAGAATCAGGAAGATGGTGGACGGTTTATGGATCTGCTATTGACTTAGGTTGCTTGGCTTTACTGCTTATCGTCTTAAAAAAAAACGGGGGATTCTCGTTTAGGAAAGTAATCGACGTCTCCAAGACTCATTTAAAAAAGGATTTAAAGCAAGCTGTTCTTATATTGATCTTGCTACTGCCTTTAACAATTGCATGGGGTTCACTTATGTCAACACTCATTTTTGGTATCGTATCTGCTCCCATTATTGCAGGACCACTACCTTTATGGGCTGCTTTATACAGCGTACTTATTTGGCCAATAGGCTGGGCAATTATGGAGCAAGTCATTTATATCGGCTATTGCTTGCCAAAATTAGAGAGCATCTTCAAAAGCAAAACTATACCCGTCTTCATCGTCATGTTTTTCTGGGCATTACAGCACGTAGCCCTACCCGTAACGCTTGATTTTGAATATTCCCTTTATCGATTTCTAACGGTTATACCTATGGTTATCATTCCGTTGATTTATCTAAAAACGAGACGACTTTTCCCTTTAATTTTAGTTCATTGTATTGGTGATATGCTGTCTGCCATTTCATTCTATTTTCTACCTACCTTCTAGATTGACTCATTAGCTTAATTCATTGGTATTATGACTTAAATTATTTAAAAAGGGGACAATATATGGATGAAAAATTAATGAAGCTTGGCAACATTACATCTATTCTTTCTGGAATACTTCTTATTATCGCTCATGCTTTGAATTATGGGGCCGGGGCAAATGGAACAATACTAGGAAGTCTAGGCGTTTTTGTAGCTCATTTGTTGCTCGTTTTCACTTTTTTGGGATTGTATATCAGACAAAGCGAACTAACTGGATTATTGGCTTTTTTCGCCATGCTCTTTGGAATTATAGGCACTATTATTGTCACTACTATCGTTTATGTAGAATTGGCTGGTGCTTCAGGTGAAAAAGTCGATTATATCTTTCATACGCCTGTTACAGAACCCTTATATACATTTGGCCCATTACTATTTGTTATAGGAATGATATTGTTAGCTGTTTCTATGATTCGTAGCAAGGTTTTTCATAGTTGGTCAGGTTATCTTCTAGTGATTGGAACCATTGTTTTTTCAGTGGCAAGTATTATAGGAGAGAGCCAAGGGACTATAGAGGTAATCGGTTCTATTTTCACAGGTACGGGGTTTATCTTAGCGGGAATTCCCAAAAATTATCCCCCTGCAGAATTTTAAAAAATGTAAGGGGTTCAGGGGCTTTACACTTTAACTACAAGCTAAAGACCAGTTCAGTTCCATTTTGAACTGGTCCTATTTATTTCAAAAGAACATAAACCCTCATTTACTTAGGTATGATCTATTTTTAATTGAACCTCATAAACAAAACAATCCATATAAAACGAATACCTCTATCTCTCCCAAATTAAAGTCATCTCTTGCAAAAGTTCGTCCCATGTTTGTTCTTTTGTGATGATTAATTTTTCAAGATCAAACTGTCCGTAATATACGGCATCAACAGATTGGCTATCCGGCAACTCAAAACGCTCGGGGCCTATTCTTTCATCCTCTCGTAGGAAATTACTCGTAGGTGAATTAGCTATTGTTTCAGCGTAATAAATTAAGCTAATATTTTTCATTTTCCCATCTATTTCAACCTTCATCGGATGCGTCATATGCGTTCCTGCATGACTTTTCCCAAAATAATTCGAAACCAATGTCCCATCTTGCTGTTGTTCAATCTCAAATAAATCCTTTGAATACGGAATTGGTTTTGTATAGTGAAACACATAAGAAAATACAGCGAAGCACAATAAAGCAGTCGTTAAAACCGATCCACAAATAAGCATGATTTTTTTACGATGCCACTTTTTATTAACCCGTTCAAATAATGTCGCTTTATTTTCAATCGGTACATACACCGCTTTCGTCATTTGTTCGTATTCTTTTTGGCAAGTCCTGCATGTATTTAAATGCTGATTTACAAACGCCTTCGTATCTTCACTCACGACATCATCCACATAAAGGGGTAGCAAATCTTGAATAATTGTACATTTAATTTCCCTCATCTTGTCTCGCCTCCATATGCGCTACTATTTTCTTTTTTGCACGGTAAAATGTTACCCTAGCCCAGCTATCACTTTTACCGAAAAGTCGACCAATTTTTTCAAAAGACAATTCGCCAAATGTGCGCAGTGAAAAGACCTCTTTATAGGGCTCTTCCATCTGGTGTAAATAACTGTGAACCGCAAAAGATTGTTCTTCATCCATTAACTGCTCTACGATTTGAACATCTAGTACGGATTCTTCCATCACCTGATTGATTTGACGTTGCTGCTTTTTGTAATGCGTAAAGTATGTATTTTTCGCAATCGTAAAAAGCCAGGCCCGAATATCCTTTTTCCCATCAAATTGATGAATGGACTTCAATGCTTTAAAAAACGTCTCTTGCGTTATTTCTTCCGCAATATTTTCATCTGCCGACAATGATTTCATATATAAATACACATCATGAAAATACGCTTGATAGATTTCCTCAAAGTCCATATCTTTGCCCCCTTCACTTATATAACTATTGAACTTATATTCCGTTACAAAAAATTTTCATTGCATAAAAAATAGACATATTTATTTTATCTGAATATGCCCACTGAATTTAAATTCAGGAATAAATACCCTTCTTTCCCCTTTCATTTGCAAGCCTTCCCTTTAACTAAAATTGCACATTTTTGTATAATACGTTGCTATTTTTACTAAATTTGTTACAATATCTATGATTATAGTTACAAAACAAAGAAAATATAATCAAAACTAAGGATACAGGGCTATATGATTAAATTCCCATAATTGGAGTCCAGTTATTCAAAGTGAACACGAGAAAAACCCAACGCATACAATAAAAATTTGTTGTACTTGTAGTAAAGTATTGTAGCCATTTTGAACAACCATCAAATATCAACTATAAGAAATTGGAGTGTGAGAATTGAAGCAACAATTTAATTTCAAAAGTATAAAAACGAAAATATTATTTGGGTTTTCATTGATTATTTTAATTATCGTTTTATTTGGCGTTTATAATTATTCTGTCATCAAGAAGAATAATGAGGCAGCTAAAAATATTGTAGAAAAAGAGCTTCCACTATTAATTGCCAATGAGCAAATGGCGAGAACAATGGCTAATCGAATCTCAACGGCCCGTGGTTATGTGTTATACGGTGGCGACTATAAAGACCGATTTAACCAGTATACAGAAGAGGGTAAGCGTAATGAAGCAATTGTTAGAGAGATTGGCGCTTCCAAGGAATTTGACAACCTTATTCAAAAGACTATTGAGTGGCGAACGTTTGTAGCAAAAGAAGTATTCGAAGAGTATGACAAAGGAAATAAAGAATTGGCTCGCCAAAATCTAGCAGAAAAAGACCTCGTTGTACGTAAAATAATGGCTGGATATGAAGAGTTAGCAAGTAAAAGTCGCGATTCAATTAATGAGGCAGAGAGAGCAATTGTGGCAAATGGAAAAAGGACATTATTAATAGCTACCATAGTAACCATTTTAGTTATATTGGTTAGTTTAGCTGCTGCACTAATTACTTCCAATATCATTGCAACACCCCTTATAAAAGTGATGGAGCGAATGAAGTTAATGGCAAGTGGGGATATCAGCAAAGAACCACTAGAAACAAAATCACAAGATGAGGTAGGCCAGCTTGTGATGGCAACAAACGAAATGAGTAGTAATATTCGTATATTACTAAGTGAAATAAATGTCGTCTCTGAATCCATCACAAGTCAAAGTGAAGAGTTAGCCCAATCAGCCAATGAAGTGAACGCTGGTTCTCAACAAATTGCGACTACTATGCACGATTTAGCTGCTGGTACAGAAGCAGAAGCCAAAAATGCAAGCGAGCTGGCTTCCATTATGGGATCATTTTCAACTACAGTTCAAGATGCTAATGCAAATGGGGAACAAATTCAAAAAGCTGCAATTGAAGTGTTACAAATGACGAATGAGGGCAGTAATTTAATGGAATCCTCTAACCAGCAGATGGTTAAGATAGATCACATCGTACATGATGCCGTTCAAAAAGTACAGGGGTTAGATAGCAAGTCTCAAGAAATATCAAAATTGGTTTCTGTTATTCAGGACATTGCTGATCAAACAAATCTCCTCGCATTAAATGCAGCAATTGAAGCTGCAAGAGCTGGCGAACATGGTCGAGGTTTTGCCATTGTTGCAGATGAAGTTAGAAAGCTCGCTGAACAAGTTTCTACATCTGTCGTAGATATTACTGACATTATCGCTGGTATACAAAATGAATCCAGTTCGGTAACACAATCGTTACAAAATGGCTATACGGAAGTTCAACAAGGAACAAGTCAAATTCAAACGACTCAAGAAACCTTTGTTAAAATAAGCGCATCTGTAACAGATATGACGAACAGCATCAAAATAGTAGCAGAAAACTTAGCTAGTATAGCATCAGACAGTAACATCATGAATGGTTCTATCTCAGAAATCGCAGCTATTTCTGAAGAATCCGCTGCAGGAGTCGAACAAACTTCCGCCTCGTCTCAACAAATAAATAGCTCCATGGAGGAAGTAGCTAATAATTCAGACGAACTTGCCAAATTAGCTGAAAAACTAAATGGATTGGTTCATCAATTTAAGCTGTAGATGCATGATCAAGTAGCTATAAAACAGATATGTACAAATTTTTTTATGATTAACACCAAAAAACAAATAGACTGCCTCACCATTGTTAGACATATCTATCAATTGGTGGGGCAGTTTCTTATTGTTAAATATAATTTATAACGAAAATTAGTTACTATTTATACATTCACAAACTTGGCATTACCGCTTTCTTACTACCATAATAGAATTCACTTCTTCCACATTAAAATGGACGCCTAATGTATTACGTTTATTTATGATACGGTTCCCCCTTAATAATCCTAAAGCTCCGATAAATCTGTTCGACCAACACAAGCTTCATTAGTTGGTGGGGAAGGGTCATTTTGCCGAAGCATAGTTTTTCGTCGGCGCGTTTTAATATATCGTCATGTAGACCTAGTGAGCCGCCGATGATGAAGGCGACTTTGCTTTTGCCGTATGTCATGAGTGCATCGAGATCGGCTGCCATTTGCTCGCTCGTTTTCATTTTGCCATCTAACGCAAGTGCGATGACATATGTACCGTCATTGACTTTTGCTAAAATACGCTCGCCTTCCTTTTTCTTTACCTGCTCCATTTCTGCATCTGATAATTGCTCGGGTGCCTTCTCGTCTGGCACTTCTACAAAATCGAGTTTCGCATAGCTAGAAAGACGTTTCGCATATTCATCAATTCCCATTTTTAAATACTTCTCTTTTAATTTTCCAACTGATATGATGGTAATATTCACAACTTATCCACCTTTACATTTCATTTACAAACAAGTTATCCACAAAAGTTATCCACATATCCACAGTCTTTTTCTATATATTGTGTAAAGTTATTTACTTGATACAATATATGTTGCATGCTCTTCACAGTAAGCACATTTTGTGGATAACTTTTCCGCATCTAATATTTTTTCCATAATTGGAAAGTCTTCGGTCTCTGCTACGAACATGTCTAACGCATGATCTATATGGGTTTCACAGCTATATTTTTTCATTATTTTCTTCCTCCAATAGTTTGAAATTTCCACAAACTTATTCACAATTTTCTTGGAATTATCCACAACCATTGTAACAAACAAAAAACAAGTAGGAAAGAAAAGCCTTTCTTTCACTACTTGCTGTGAAAAGTTTTATTCAGTTATCCACAGTTATGTCGTACTTTCTTTTAATACTAAGTTTAATTCAACTACTTTTCCTGCACGATATACTTTGACACTTAATGTATCGCCAATGCTTGTTTTTGTATATAAGTGCTGGCGAAGATCGATGCTGTTTTCAATTGGCTGGCCGTCCATTTCAAAAATGACATCATATTGTTTCATACCCGCTTGATCGGCTGCAGAGCCTTCTACCACTTCAGCGACAACTACACCTGTTGTAATCCCTTCAGGTAATTGTAATGTTTGCGCTTGATAAAATGCTGGCACATCGGTTAAATCCATTAATGAAATCCCCATTGCTGGACGTTTTACTTGGCCATTTGTTTCAAGCTGCTGAATTACTGGTATGACCGTGTTAATTGGAATAGCAAATCCTAAACCTTCAACCGATTCTGCTGCAATTTTCATGGAGTTAATACCGATTAAATCGCCATTAATATTCACCAAGGCACCACCTGAGTTACCCCCGTTAATGGCTGCATCTGTCTGCAGTACTTCAGATTGCCAGTCTTCTGTACCATCACCATTTAAGTCAACTGGTACTGCGCGGTCTGTCCCTGAAATGACACCTACCGTTACCGAACCATAAAAGTCTAAACCAAGCGGATTCCCGATAGCGATTACTGTTTCCCCTTGTTTTAATACATCAGAATCACCAAATTTTGCGATGGTTTTAATACCATCTGCTTTCACTTTAATGACCGCTAAATCGGTCCAAATGTCGCCTCCAACTAACGTTGCTTCTTTTTTCGAGCCATCTGCCAATGTAATTTCTAGCTTTTCTGCCTTTTCAATCACATGGTAGTTTGTCACGATAAAGGCTTCGCCATTTTCAATTTTATAAATCACACCAGAACCTGTCCCTGCTTCTTGAAGTTCGCCTTCTTCTTGTTGATTTTGTTGTATACCGCCTTGTCCAAACCAGAAGCCACCTACTTTATTTTGGACAATTTGATAGTTCGAAATACCGACAACCGCTTCAGATACTTTCTCAACGGCTGTTGTAATATCCGTTGTGACAACAGTAGCCGTTTGTTCTGTTCCTACTTGTTCCTGTGTCTCAGTCGTTGTTCCTGGTAATTGATTTGCAAGCGATGGCAGTAGTAACCACATAAGTAAAGCACCAACGACGATCCCTGATAAGCTACTCATAAAATAGCCTGCTTTACTGCCATTCTTTCTTTTCATTGCTCGTTTATTTCGTTCCTCTTCTTCCCGCTTTAATCGTTCTTGTAGAGGTGTCAATTGTGTATCAGATTGTTCGTGATGATCATTCATCTTTGTTGTCCCCCTTTTTTATATTGTGTACTTATAAATTACACAAAAAACATTAAAATTACATGAAAATTTTTTAAAACTCCATTAAAAATGCCTTACGCGAAAATTGCGTAAGGCATTGGATTTATACTGTCACAAGCTTTGTCGGCTCGTCTGCATCTGTATCATGGAGATGTAAAAACTCCCCTTCAATAATACCGCATGACTGCAATGTTTGGGTTACGCTCATACGTGCCAACTCTTTCATATTATTATCTTTACTTAAATGGGATAAATACATTTGCGTTGGCTTTTCAAACACCACTTCACTCATTGCCACTGCTGCATCCTCATTGGATACATGTCCCACATCGGATAAAATACGTCGTTTAATGCTCCACGGATAGCGCCCCATTTGTAGCATTCCTACATCATGATTGCTTTCAAATACGAATGCATCTGCTCCACGTATATGCCCTTTCATGCGATCACTCACATAGCCAGTGTCTGTCATCACGGCGAGCTTGCGGTCATTTTCATGAAAAACATAAAACATGGGGTCTGCTGCATCATGTGAAACAGCGAATGATTGAATAGACAACGACCCAAACGATTTTGTCGTTTCCATATCAAATTGGAAGCGTAAATCGGTTGGAATGTTCCCAATGAGCCCGTCCATCGCTTCCCATGTTTTAGCATTAGCAAACACCGGAATATTATACTTTCGTGCCACAACGCCAAGTCCTTTTATATGATCGCTATGTTCATGCGTCACAAGTAAGCCCGTTAGCTTTTTCATATCACGGTCAATTTTTGAAAAGAGCTCCTCCATCTTTTTACCGCTTAAGCCGACATCCACTAAAAAGGCATGCTCATCATTTTCTACATATACAGCATTACCTGTACTGCCACTAGCTAAAACACTAAATCGCATCATTGAAACTCCTTTATTCTTCTACTACCTCTTCTATATCTGGTTTAAATTCAATTACTTTCCCTTGAATTGCATTGACAAAATATTGTTCCTCTTCACCTTCAGCTGTTCGTACACGTACTTCCCATGTAGGGGTAAATACTTGTGTTTGGGTTAACTGCATTAACGTGGAATAGCCTAATCTCATCGAGGCAATATGTGAATCGGTTTTCAATAAATTTTTTGTATACAACACGCGCAGTATTTGTAACGGCGATAAAATCCCTTTTTGTTGCTCAATTACTTCTACTTTCTCAAACATCGATTGCTCATACATAAACACTTCGCCATTTGTATTCCAATGAATTTTAACATAACCGTTTTTACTGTATTTATTGTGGTATAAGATGTATTCATTAAAACGTTGAGAAAATGTGGCCGTGCGTAATTCTTCATTAATCTCCCATAGTTCAAATGAAGTCCCTTCATACACATACTGTCTTACAAAATCCTTTAACGTAGTCGGCTGCTTTGTACTAATTAATTTAATCGGTTCTTTAAATGTGACGACTAATTCACTGTCACTAATCAGTTGATATTGTTGATTATTATTCGTAGGAAGTTCATCTAACGAATAGGTTTTGACTTTAGCGGATATATACTGTGCTTTCTCGATATTATTCGGTAGCCCTGCATATGTAATCCCCTCTTCCTTTAATCGTTCTTCAATATCGTTTTGTCCTAATGGTTGTACTTTTTGCGCTTCGCTATAGGCCTTTAAATATTGTGAATACAAAAAGATATTTAAAATTAGAAAGACACCAATGAATATAGATTTTGTTTTATTCCAATCCATATTCATCACCTCCAGCCCATTCTGTCGTAAGGCGTGTCCAACTATTACCTGTTATAGCAAACCAGCTTGGTTCCAAAATATATAAATCCGAATTTTCACCTTGTCTTAAATAATAGCCAATGACAAGATCATCCACTTTTGCGAGATCAAGCTCTGTATGCTGATTAATATGAGCCACAATATCAGGACCAGAAGCGAGTTCCTTAATCGCTTTGACCGCTGTAATGTCTATATCAAGTGAATAAGATGGACGACGATAACGGTAAATCCGTTGCTCTCCCCATGTTGTAGAAATACGTGTTAAGACATTCCCACTAAATACAGGGTAACCTTGTAAAAATAGCTGATATTCTATGAAATGCTTTTGCAAATTCATCGTTGCTAAACGATAATCCCCGGTAAAACCACCATGCTCATTCACAAAAGCAAATGTATCTTGTACTAAACGGTAAGGTTCAATGGCTGCAATGCTTTCTGCTGCCGGGTCTACATAGTTCATTATTTTTGTATCTGTATCGAGCGTTAACAGGGACATAATATCTGTGTACTTTTCCTGCGAACCTTCTACGTTTTTTTGTACGATGCTTGTATCTTCAAATAATACTTCTTTTAATAAATCGGACGAAAAATTATTAACAAAGTACGTATACTGTATCAATTCTAATGGATCTACTACTGTATAGAGAGACAGTTGATGTTCACGAGCCAACTCTCTGTATGGTAAGTAATTTTGGGCTTGCCCAACGAATAGCTCTTTAAATTCCTCTGTATTCGCAATCGTTATATCTACACGATAAACCGTTTCATTACTTGTGCTTACAAAGAATACCTGTACTTGCCGATTATCCTCAACTGTATTCCAGTCAATCATGAGTCGATTAAATGTCGCATCGTGGAACTCTGTATCCTCTATCGGAATGATTTCTTGAAATGCTTGTATTGGTATATCGATTTGGAAAAACATCGTCATACGATTTTGGATACGTATCATTTCATTTGTTTTTTCATTCGATAAATTGGCATTCAGTAGTGTAAAGTTTTTAGCTTGCAACTCGTTGAAATGGTCCATAATTGCATCAATTGCTACTGTTGAGCTTGTGCCATAAAAGCCTTCCTGTGTTGAGAAAAGCATACGATATGGCTTCATCACATCGGATAGGTTCTTTTTATCGCCCATTAAAGTATAATCCGTCTGCGGGACTTCCGTAAACGGATATTCAGGTTTATAGCTCCACGTCATAAATGTAAGCATCAGGCTCATGAGAACAAGAAATAATAATATAAACGATTTAATCGGTTCTATATATTTCATTCCCAATCCCCCGCTTCGTCTAGTTCATAAGGTAATGTGAAGAAAACCGTTGTTCCTACACCTTCTTCACTTTCTGCCCATATTTTTCCGCCGTGCGCTTCAATCATTTCACGCGCAATCGCTAAACCTAAACCTGTCCCACCCATCGAACGGGCACGCGCACGGTCTACTCGGTAAAAACGATCAAAAATACGTCCAACATTTTCTTTTGGAATCCCCATACCATCATCGGAAATCATCACTTTTAACATATTGTCATGTACTGTAAATCCGAAGCGGATATTCCCACCGTCCGGTGAATATTTCAGTGCATTTGAAATAATATTATCGATAACTTGTGTTAATTTATCTGTATCCACTTCCACGAAATAGCTCGTCTCTGGCAATAAACGAATAAACTCTACATTTTGCGATTTTGACATTTCAAAACGTTCAATAATGCGTTCAAAGAATTTATTAAACTCTACAAATTCACAATCTAATTCATATTCTTGGCTATCCATTTTCGATAGCTGCAATAAATCATTGACTAAACGAATCATGCGCTCTGTTTCTGTCTGTGTGACATTTAAGAAGTGAGGCGCAATGTTTTCATCTTTCCATGCACCATCTGCTAAAGCCTCTAAATAGCTGCGCATCGTTGTTAATGGTGTACGAAGCTCATGCGATACGTTCGCTACAAATTCACGGCGCTCCATATCGATTTTTTCTTGCTCTGTAATATCATGCAATACTGTAATGAGACCATTTACAAAGCCGGTTTCCTTTTGAATGACCGAAAAGTTTGCCCGTAAAATATACGGCACATCCAATGTACTAAAGTTCAAGTTCATAGGTTCTTTCATATAAATTAAATCTTCAAAACTATAATCTTGATCTATGCCTAGCACAGAAGCAATCGGACGATTTAGCGTCGTTTCACGTGTAACATGTAACATGCTCATTGCTGGATCATTAATTAAAATGATGCGTCCCTTTCGATCGGTTGCAATTACACCATCTGTCATGTTACTCAGAACGCTTGCCAATTTACGACGTTCCGCTTCTGTTGTCGATTGCGATTCTTGCAAACGATTCGTTAAGTTATTAAATGCAATGGCTAGCTGCCCAATTTCATCTGTCCCATACACGCGCACTTTTCGCGAGAAATTTCCTTTTGACATCGCCTGTGCCTGGCGACGCATATCTGAAATCGGCCGTGTAATCGTGCGTGCTACTAAAATCCCTAAAATAATCGTAATGATGAGTGACATAGCTGTACCCGCTGCAAAAATGCGGTTAATCTCATTTAATTGCACGAATATTTTTTCAATATCTGATTCAATATAAATAGCCCCAAGGACTTCTCCATTTGGGCCAACTGTAGCTAAAATGGGTGTTGCTAATGCCCATACTCGGTTTCGATTTTCTGGATCAAGTGCAATCTTTTCACTAGGCGTTTGAGATGAAATAGCGGTACGTATGATATCCTCATTCGATTTCTGCCCTACTAGCGATTGGTTGTTTGAATCAGATGTGGCCAAAATACGGTTGCGATGATCGATTACACGAATTTCCTTTATATCTCCGGTTGAAAACTCTTGTAAAATAATCCCTAAACTTGCTTCTAGTGTAGGCATCGTCGTGTCATCACGTTCTTTTAAAATTTCTTCACGAATGCTGTATTGTACTAAATCAATGCGTTGTATTATAGATTGTTGGAAGCTATCCTTTAAATTTTGTTCTAATTCCCTCGAGAAATAAAGACCAATAATTTGGAGCGCAATAATAATTAATAAAATATAAATGAATACCAGCTTTACGTGAATCGATTTAAAGAAGCTTACTTTTTGCATGTAGTTCTACTCCTGTTCAGGATTTCGTAAATAATACCCTACACCTCGTCTTGTGACAATCCATGTGGGATGACTTGGGTTATCCTCAATTTTCTCACGCAGTCGGCGAATTGTAACGTCTACTGTACGTACATCACCAAAATAGTCATAACCCCATACGGTTTGTAATAAATGCTCACGTGTCATTACTTGTCCAATATGTTTGGCTAAATAGTGTAGTAGTTCAAATTCCCGGTGTGTTAATTCAATCGCTTCACCACGCTTTAATACTAAATAAGCATCTGGTTGGATTGTTAAAGAGCCAATCGTAATATTATTCGATTCTTCTGTTGGTTCTTCCACTTGTGCTGTAACATTTAAACGACGCATATTCGCTTTCACACGTGCAATCAATTCACGTGTACTAAATGGTTTTGTGACGTAATCATCTGCTCCCATTTCAAGGCCAAGTACTTTATCAATTTCAGAACCTTTAGCGGTTAACATAATAATGGGAAAATCGTATTTTTTACGAACTTCACGACATACTTCCATCCCATCTCGTTTCGGTAACATAATATCTAAAAGCATTAAATCAGGTTGCTGTTCTTCTATCTTTGCAAGAGCCTCTTCACCATCATAAGCACAAATAACTGTATATCCTTCTTTAATTAAATTAAATTGTAAAATATCTGCGATTGGCTTCTCGTCATCAACAACTAAAATCGTTTTATTCATATATAAATCTCCCTTTCGCATTAGAAATAACTATTCTATTTCTTACTCTAACACGCTTTTCTGTTCCATGCATCAAACACGTGCAAGTCATGTATTATTTCCTGAGAAATAGTAGTGCCTTAAATAAAAAGAAGGGCGGCCAGAAAGTGATCACTTTCTGGCCCCCTTACTCCTTGATCAATATTGCTCCTACGGTGGTCGCCCAAACTATAATTATTTTAATACAGATAGCGGATTAATGAGTGCTCCATTTTGCTGCACTTCAAAGTGTAAATGTGTACCTGTTGAATTGCCTGTTGAGCCCATAACCCCTATTTTCGAACCTTGTTCTACCACTTGACCAACTGATACATCAATGGAAGAAAGATGAGCATAAACGGTTTCATAACCGTTATTATGGTTAATCGTTATTTTATTACCGTATGTACCATCCCAACCTGTAAACGTGACAACGCCATTATCAGTTGCTTTAATTGTGTAATTCGATGGACGTGCAATATCAATTCCGCGGTGGTATGCTCCCCAACGTTCGCCCATATGACTTGAAATATAGCCGCCTACTGTTGGCCATGCAAATGAACCTGTACCGCGAGATGGGATTACTTTCGTGCCAATGACTTCGATCGTATTTACCGGTTCTGCTACTACTACTTCATTTGTCACTTGCTTATCTGTTCGAACACCATTTTCAGAAGTAATCGTATAAAGCACTTCTTTTTGACCTGCTTTACCTTCTTGCTTTACTTTTGACTCCCCTTTTAACATAGTGGAGTCTTCTTCTGTGATTTTTTGGAATTCAATTGCTTCTACTTTGAACTTCTCCATTACTACTTTTACTGTTACAAAAGGTTTTGATACAGTGACATTTAACGGTTGTCCAATTTTTAACAGCTCTGTTTCGGACACCTCTGGATTTAAAGCTAGTAATTCTTTTAATTTTAATCCGTGTTTTTTCGCGATAGAACCTAATACATCGCCTTGTTGTACTTCATATACTTCTTTTTCTAGTGCACCTGATTGTAATAGTTGTACTGCTTGTTCAGGTGTAATAATGTCTGCTGGATTTACTTTTGCTGCTTCCCCTGTTACATCTTCTACTAGAGAAAGTTCTACTACACGTGTTTGATTGTCTTCTGTTAATGCTACTGGTTCCGTAACATTAGGATTATTCAATGCATCTAACTCTTGTTGAGATATGTATTGAAGTTTTAATAAATTCATTGCTTGTTCATACTCGCTAGCATCTTTTAAGTAGGCAACACGCTCACCATTTACTAGTAGTGCATATGCATCTGCTTCTACAGCGATAGAGTTTACTAGTTTTTCAATTGTCTCTGCTTCATTTACATTAGCTGTAAATACTTGTTCAGGCATAATGGTAATATTTGAACCAGCCTCAATAGAAAGCTCTTGGTACCTAGTACTCGCTTCTTGTTTTTTCTGTGTAATGAGCTCATCGATTGTTTCTTTATTCGATACAGCACCGATATACGCATCGCCATTATAAATATGATAAATTTTATCGAATTTTTCTTTCTGATCTTCTTTTGCGAAACCGAGATTGAACGTTACAGTTGAGAGTAAAGCAGCGACAACGATAATTTTCACACCGTTCGCTTTACAACGTTCTAAAAAGCTTTTTTGGCCGGATTCCGCACTTTCTTTAAAACCCATGATAAAGCCCCTTCCAACATTCTATCCTATCTATGTAGAAAATAGTTTTTAAAAATTCATACTAATATACTGTAACACATCCCATTTTTAGATTGAAGGCATATTGTTTTTTGTAATGAAATTGTATTATTTCTGAAAAACTTTTCTTTTTCCAACTAAAATTTGGTATTTTATGTTGTTTTTATAAAAGACGAGATTCTACCAAAGGCAAATAAAAAACTTCTAGAAGTAGTGTCACCTCTAGAAGCTCGTTGTGATTAGTCCCAAATTGTATTCACAACATTTGTCTGTTCACGTGCTGGACCAACAGAAAATGTCATGAGCTGTATACCCGTTAACGCAACAATACGTTCCACGTAACGACGCGCATTTTCTGGTAATTCTTCTAACGAACGAACCCCTGTAATATCCTCACTCCAACCTGGTAGTTCCTCATAGACTGGCTTACATTGTTCAATCATATGTAAGTTCGCAGGATATTCTGTAATGAGTTCACCGTTATATTCATAGGCAGTACAAATTTTTACCGTTTCTAAACCGGATAATACATCAATCGAGTTTAACGCTAAATCCGTAATACCGGATACGCGGCGAGAATGTCGTACTACTACTGAGTCAAACCAACCAACACGACGCGGGCGGCCTGTTGTTGTCCCATATTCACGACCTACCTCACGAATATGATGACCTGTCTCATCAAATAATTCTGTTGGGAATGGACCATCTCCGACACGTGATGTATATGCTTTACATACACCGACAACACGCGATACTTTGGATGGACCAACACCCGCACCAATCGCTACTCCACCTGCTACAGGATTAGATGAAGTAACAAATGGATATGTCCCTTGATCGATATCTAACATTACACCTTGGGCACCTTCAAATAATACACGACCACCTTGATCTAATACATCGTTCAAAATTTTGGATGTATCTGTTACATATTGGGCAATTTCTTGTCCGTAACGATAATACTCTTCGAAAATTTCTTCAAATGGAATGCCTTCTACCTCATAGAATTTTTCAAATAGCTTATTTTTTAAGGCTACATTTGCGCGTAGCTTTTGTTCAAATATTTCTTTATCTAATAAGTCTGCTACACGGATGCCGATACGTGCCACTTTATCTTGATAGCAAGGGCCAATGCCTTTACACGTTGTACCGATTCTTTGATCACCGCGCGCCGCTTCTTCTATTTTATCTTGATGGATATGGTAAGGGAGGATAATATGTGCACGATTTGAAATACGCAAATTGGAGGTATCAACCCCTCGTGCATGTAAACCTTGAAGCTCTGTTACAATTGATTTCGGATTAATGACTAATCCATTTCCAATGACTGAGGTTTTGTCTCGATAGAAAATGCCTGATGGAATAAGATGTAGCTTATATGTTTCGCCGTCAAATTTAATCGTATGACCTGCATTATCTCCGCCCGCAAATCGAGCAATAATATCTGCTTTTTTAGAGAGGAAATCAGTAATTTTCCCTTTTCCTTCGTCTCCCCATTGTGTACCTACAACAACAATTGATGACATACTTGCACCTCCAAAGACAATTATTCGTACTTTAACGAACATTCTTATTCTAACAGGCTTTTTTTTATGCCGTCAACAATAAAACACGAACATTAACACCTATGTGAGGTTATTAATATTCGTGTCTATCAAATTTATACTATAAAACTTATTCTGGCGGTGGTTGAATTTGTGACCAATCCACATCTAAGAATTTATTGTATTCTTTCTTAAACGCAAGCGTCACGGTACCCGTTGGACCGTTACGTTGCTTTGCCAAAATAATCTCAATCTGGTTTTTACTTTCAGACTCTTTATCATAATAATCGTCACGGTATAAGAACGCAACGATGTCAGCATCTTGCTCAATACTTCCCGACTCACGTAAGTCACTCATCATCGGTCGTTTATCTTGACGTTGCTCTACCCCGCGAGATAGCTGTGATAATGCAATAACAGGTACTTTTAACTCACGCGCTAATCCCTTTAAGGAACGGGAAATTTCGGATACTTCCTGTTGACGGTTCTCTCCCGGCTTGCCGCTCCCTTGAATGAGCTGTAAGTAGTCGATTAAAATCATCCCTAACCCATGCTCTTGTGCTAAACGACGGCATTTAGCTCGGATTTCATTGACACGTACACCTGGCGTATCATCGATGTAAATACCTGAATTAGAGAGACTTCCCATCGCGATGGTAAGTTTGCGCCAGTCTTCTTCTTGCAAAGCTCCTGTTCGTAACACTTGTGCATCAATATTCCCTTCCGCACATAGCATACGCATCACAAGTTGATCTGCGCCCATCTCCAGTGAGAAAATCGCTACATTTTCACGTGCCTTTACGGCAACACTTTGCGCAATGTTTAAGGCAAAGGCAGTTTTCCCTACAGAAGGACGAGCGGCTACAATAATTAAATCATTACGTTGGAACCCTGCTGTAATTCGATCTAAATCACGGAAGCCCGTCGGAATGCCCGTCACATCCCCCTCGCGTGATTGTAACTGTTCAATATTGTCATACGTTTGCACGAGTACGTCTTTTACATGCTTAAAATCACCCGCATTTTTACGATTGGCAACTTCCATCATCTTCTTTTCAGCTTCTGATAAAAGCGCCTCAACCTCGTCCTCCCGTGTATAACCGTCCTCTACAATTTTTGTAGCTGTACGGATTAAACGTCGAAGCAATGCTTTTTCTTCAACGATTTTTGCATAATGTGCAATATTCGCGGCTGTCGGTACCGCATTCGCAAGCTCTGATAAATAAGAGAGCCCACCTACATCCTCAATCTCTTTTTTAGCAGAAAGCTCTTCTGTGACTGTTACAACATCTATCGCCTTTCCTTGATCGCTTAAGTTAATCATCGTCTGGAAAATTTTCTGATGAGCAGTACGATAGAAGTCATCTGGCATTAAAATTTCAGACGCTGTAATCAATGCTTGAGGCTCAAGGAAGATAGCACCGATAACCGATTGCTCTGCTTCATGGTTATGCGGTGGAACGCGTTCCATCATGGATTCGTTCATTGTTGTATGCTCCTTATTCTGCGATTACATGTACTTTTAATGTTGCTTTCACTTCTTGGTGCAGCTTCACTGGTACATTTGTATATCCTAAAGAACGGATACCATCGCACTCCATTTTACGTTTATCAACTTTAATACCATGTTCTTTTTGTAATGCTTCTGCAATTTGCTTTGTTGAAACGGCACCAAATAGGCGACCACCTTCACCTGATTTTGATTTGATTGTTACTTCTAATTGCTCCACTTTTTCTTTTAAATCTTTTGCTGCTTGTAATTCTGCTGCTGCATTTTTCTCCGCAAGGCGTTTTTGCCCTTGTAGTTCGCTTAATGCTTGATTTGTTGCTTCTTTAGCAAGACCATTTTTAATTAAGAAGTTACGTGCATACCCTTCTGCTACGTCCTTGATTTCACCTTTTTTCCCTTTTCCTTTAACATCTTGTAAAAATACTATTTTCATTGCTCATTACTCCCTTCTACTATCTCTATAATAGCATTTGTTAAGTATTCCTTCACTTCATCAATCGAGTTTGCTTCCATTTGTGTAGCAGCGTTTGTCAGATGGCCGCCGCCACCTAATTTCTCCATAACAAGCTGGACATTCACCTCTCCAAGCGAACGCGCACTAATACCGATTAGCCCATCCTGCCTATGGGCAATGACAAATGATGCCGAAACATCCTTCATCGTTAGTAAAATATCAGCTGTTTGTGCAATTAACACGGAATCATATATACGGCTATCCTCCCCGCACGCAACGGCGATGCCTGGTTTTACGAACTTTACGGTTTGCACCAGCTTCGAACGTTCGATATACGTATCTACATCTTCTTTTAATAGACGCTGAATTAAAATAGTATCCGCTCCGTGTGTCCGAAGATAAGAGGCTGCCTCAAATGTACGTGCTCCTGTACGAAGCGTAAAGCTTTTCGTATCTACAATAATACCTGATAACAACGAAGTAGCTTCCAAGCTTGTTACCTTCGCACTTTTTGGTTGATACTCTAACAGCTCTGTTACAAGCTCTGCTGTAGAAGAAGCATATGGCTCCATATAAACAAGTGTTGGACTATCTATAAACTCCTCACCACGTCGGTGATGGTCAATAACGACTACTTTTTCAGTTCGATTAAATAAACGCCTATCAATCACCATCGTTGGCTTATGTGTATCGACAATCACTAACAATGATTTCTGCGTCATAAGTGATAATGCTTCATCCGGAGAAATAAACTTATCATAGAATTCTGATTTACTCTCGATTTCATCCATTAAACGTTGGACACTACCATTCAGTTCATTGAAGTTTAATACGACATAACCATCTATCTGATTCATTTCAGCCATTTTTCGCACGCCGACAGCGGCGCCAATCGAGTCCATATCAGGATTTTTATGCCCCATCACAAATACTTGGTCACTTTCTTGGATAAGGTCACGAAGCGCATGGGAAATGACACGTGCACGTACGCGAGTGCGCTTTTCTACAGGGTTTGTTTTTCCACCATAGAAACGTAATTTACCGTCTGGTTGTTTAATCGCTACTTGATCGCCCCCGCGGCCAAGCACTAAATCTAAACTTGACTGTGCAAGCTCTCCAAGTTCCATTAATGACGGTGTACCTGCGCCGACACCTATACTTAATGTTAATGATAAGTTTTTTTGTAACGTTTTTTCACGCATATCATCTAGAATGGAGAATTTTCTTTGTTCCAGTTCTGCTAAAATCGATTCATTTAATACTGCTAAAAAACGGTCTGATGAAACACGTTTAACAAAGAGGCCATACTCAGCTGCCCACTCATTCACAATAGATGTAACAGTAGAGTTCGTGATACTACGCGCCTGATCATCCATCGCTTGAGTAATCTCATCATAATTATCAATAAATAGAATAGCAAGTACAGTACGGTCAGCAAAATATTGTGTCTCAATCTCTACTTGTTCCGTAATATCGAAGAAATATAACAACTTTTCTTCGGGTTTTGAGTACACACGATATTTTCGCTCCTCAATAGTGACAGTTGTTTCACGTAGCTCTTCAGGCTTTGCTATACTGACTAATCCATCCGATAGTTGGAAAATCTCTTCACCGATTAAACTTTCTGCACCTGTTGCTTTCAACATAAATGGATTTGCCCATTCAATTTTGTAGTCATCATCAATTAATAAAATCCCAAATGGCATATGCAAAAAAGCTTCTTCCCCTACTTTTTTCATCCGAAAGGAGAGGGATTCAATATGCTTTTCTGTTTCTACATATATGTTTTTTTCAACTTTCCAGCCATAATAGAGTAATATCCCTGCCACCCCTAGATAAATGAGACCCATCCAGATGTTTACGACACACAGTAAGGCAGCTGTGACTACCGATAAAATCGATACATACAAAAGCGGATATCGGATCATACGTTTCCTAAACATACCCATTTTGATCAGCTCCTTATTTTTCACTCTTGGCCTTTACCCAATCACGCAAGTTAAAACCTAAATCGATAATACCTAATAATAGGATGAACGAATACAAAGGAATTGCGACGATGGTGGAAAGCACTTTTAAGAATGGTGGATAGTTAAATGTATCGATCACAAAATGAATGAATGAAATCCCTTGCAATGTTAACAATACCCAAAGAACCATGGATAAATTCAGCACAATTACATAAAGTGTTGAACCAACTTCCGGCTGTACAAATAAATTAATCGATAAAACGATTAAATAATACCAAAGTATAGCTCGTGGCAACCGCATATCCCGAAACGGAGTAAACTTTGGCACATCTATTTTAAGGCGTTTTAAAATAGGTAACATCACAGCAATCATCAGGAATGCTAGGAAAAACATCGAAACTGTAATGTTTGCTGGCAATGTCACTTCGAGTAAATTAAACATTTGATCCATTTGCTCACGTGGCAATTCCTGCCCTGTAATGCTTACTGAATACTCCATAGATTTCTCATAGGATTTGCGCGCGAGGTCAAGACTATCTTTAATAAAATCAACATTAAAGAAGCGAACAAGCACGAGGTATTGAATAGCAAATGTTAATAAAATCGTTGTTCCTGTTGCTAAAAATAAATGTAACTTGCTTTTCTGTTGACGTAGGCAATCCCCCATAACTAATCCTGTTGTTGCTAAAATAAGCACAAACGGAAGGATCATAATATTCCCTATAAATATACTAGCGACAATCGCAACAATTGTTACACCAATAGATAAATTTCGATTGTACGTAGCACTATACCAAGCAAGTGGTAAAGGAGCGACAAAAAATGCCACAATACTTACAATAGGTACATAATAAGCAAGTGCCATCAATACTAAAAATAGCGCAATCATCATTGCCCCTTGTGTTATTGCTTTTGTTTGATTGTTTGGCATAAAAACCTTCCTTTTTATCATTCAAAACATTTCACTTTACCTATTGTACCATCTTTTACGCATACGAACAAAAAACAAAATAGAACAAACGCTTCTATTTTTTTTATAGAAAAGCATAGGTTGTAAAGTATTATATATTTAAAAGATAAGCAAAATACAACTCGCACTATTTGGGTACGAGTTGATGGCTTTTTATGTAGACTTCCTAAAAAATATACTTTCTGATCTATAAAAAAATCCGATGAAACCAAAATGATTTCACCGGATTTATAAGTCTTATTTGTCTTCTGCTACGAATGGAAGTAAAGCCATGATACGAGATACTTTGATTGCAGAAGTTAATTTACGTTGGTACTTTGCACTTGTGCCAGTTACGCGACGTGGTAAAATTTTACCGCGCTCAGAGATGAATTTCTTTAAAAGATCTACATCTTTGTAGTCGATGTGCGTAATGTTATTTGAAGTGAAGTAGCAAACTTTACGGCGTTTGCGGCCTCCGCGACGTGGTGCCATTAGCGTTGTCCTCCTTTTTATAGTTTTTAGGATGTGAATTATCTCATATTACTTACGATTCTAATTAGAATGGTAAGTCATCTTCAGATACTTCAATTGGTCCTTTGCTATTTGCAAAAGGATCTTCATCCATACGTGTATAATTTTGCTGATTTTGAGGTTGCTGAACTGGCGGTTGATAACCAAAATCCTGTTGTGGTGCGCCACCAAATTGCTGTTGTGGCGGGTTATTGTAAGACGGTTGACCGCCTCCAAAATTACCACCGCCATACTGCTGATTTGGCCCCCCCTGCTGCATATTCCCTCCACTATTACGTGGTTCTAAAAACTGCACAGAGTCTGCCACAACATCTGTTGTGTACACACGCTTACCATCTTGTCCTTCATAGCTACCTGTTTGAATACGGCCTTCTACCCCAATCAAACTCCCTTTTCGCATGAAGTTTGCTAAGTTTTCAGCTTGCTTTCGCCAAGCAATACAGCTGATGAAGTCAGCTTCTTTCTCTCCTTGTTGGTTCGAAAATGCACGATTTACAGCGACTGTAAAACGCGCCATTGGAACTCCACTCGGTGTATAGCGAAGCTCAGGATCCTTCGTTAGTCTTCCAACTAATACGACACGGTTTATCATCAGGTTCAGGCCTCCTCTTTCTCAGCATTTTTTGTTTAAAAAATTATTTTTCTTCTTGGCGAACCGCAATATGACGGATAATATCTTCGTTAATGTTAGCTAAACGAGTATACTCATCGATTGCTTCAGAACCAGCGTTTACTTTCACGATTTGGTAGAAACCTTCGCGTAAGTCGTTGATTTCATAAGCAAGGCGGCGTTTGCCCCACTCTTTAGACTCGATGATTTCAGCGCCATTTGAAGTTAAGATTTCGTCGAAACGAGCTACTAAAGCTTTTTTCGCTTCTTCTTCAATGTTTGGGCGAATGATGTACATTAATTCATACTTTCTCATCTTTGTTTGCACCTCCTTATGGACTTTGGCTCTCCTACTAAAATAGGGAGCAAGGAGTAAGTAAATTGTATTACTCACATCAATGAATTGTAACATACCTAATATATAAACGCAACTTGAATATCTATCTCTCTTTTCGCTATCCTTAATAAAAGGAGTCGAGAGCATGGTAGATGGAAAACAACCTACAATCATCGAATTAAATATGAATCGTATTGCCAAAATGGCATTGATTGCAAACATCTTATTTGTGGTGATAAGCTGTAGCATTTACAGTATCATCCACCAACAATCGGACTTTTCTTTTAGTCCTTGGGGGATGTTATTGTGGTTGATTGGCTACATGGTGCTCATTGTGTTACATGAAGCCTTCCACTTAATTGGTTTTCTATTATTTGGTCATTGTAAATGGTCTGATCTTGACTACGGTGTTAACTTAAAATTAGGTGTCGCTTATGCAACAACGAAAAAACCATTAGCCAATTACGCAATGAAAAAAGCCCTTTTGCTTCCTTTTTGGGTAACAGGCGTATTACCAACAGCTCTTGCTATTTATTATGAGCATATCGGCATCACGATTTTAGGCGCCTTTTTAATGGCTGGCGCTATCGGCGATTTCTACATGTACAAAGAGCTACGTAAATTTCCAAAAGATGCCCTCATTAAAGACGACCCTGAACGACCAAAGCTCTATGTTTATAATTAATTAGATGATATCGTATTCAATCACCAAAAGCAAACATTTGTTCTGTTTTTATTAAAAAATTCCACTATTCACCACTATTCTTCTTGATCATAAAATAAAAACTGTCACCCAAGGGAGACAGTTTTTATTTCATTTTTATACATTGAAACGGAATAACATAACATCGCCGTCTTGCACAACGTATTCTTTACCTTCAGAACGAACTTTACCCGCTTCTTTTGCTGCCGCATGTGAGCCAGCTTCTACTAAATCATCGTATGCCACTGTTTCTGCACGGATAAATCCACGCTCGAAGTCAGAGTGGATCACGCCCGCACATTGTGGCGCTTTCATGCCTTTACGGAATGTCCAAGCACGTACTTCTTGTACACCAGCAGTGAAGTAAGTAGCTAAGCCTAATAAGTCATAAGAAGCACGGATTAATTGATCTAAACCGGATTCTTTAATACCTAACTCTTCTAAGAACATGGCTTTTTCTTCGTCATCTAGCTCAGAAATTTCTTCTTCTACTTTCGCACAAACGGTAATGACACGAGAGCCTTCTTTCGCTGCAAACTCGCGCACCATTTGTACGTATTTATTGTTATCTGCATCTGCTACTTCATCTTCAGATACGTTTGCTACATATAGCATTGGTTTGATTGTTAAAAGGTGAAGACCTTTAATTACTTTTAACTCATCATCTGTTAATTCAACTGCACGTGCAGGTTGATCTGCTTCTAATGCAGCTTTAATTTTTGATAAAATCGGCTCTTCAATCAACGCCTCTTTATCTTTTTGTTTCGCCATTTTGCTTACTTTTTGAAGGCGTTTGTCGACAGATTCTAAATCTGCTAATACTAACTCTAAGTTGATTACTTCAATATCATCAATCGGGTTTACTGCACCTGCTACGTGTGTGATATTCTCATCTTCGAAACAACGTACCACTTGGCAAATCGCATCTACTTCACGGATGTGTGAAAGGAATTTATTTCCTAATCCTTCCCCTTGAGAAGCTCCTTTTACAATACCCGCAATATCCGTAAACTCGAATGAAGTTGGGACTGTTTTCTTTGGTGTTACAAGCTCTGTTAATTTAGCTAAACGTGCATCAGGTACTTCTACAATGCCGACGTTTGGATCGATTGTAGCAAATGGATAGTTCGCAGCAAGTGCCCCTGCCTTTGTAATTGCATTGAATAACGTGGATTTACCTACGTTAGGTAAACCGACAATACCAGCTGTTAATGCCATAAATGGACACAACCTTTCTATGTTCGTTAAGTATCTTCTCTTTTTATAACCTCATCTATTATATTGATTCACTCAAAAAAAGTCTAATCTCGCCAAATTACTGCTCTGTTGCATGCTGTAATACTTTTTTCATCTTTTTCGCAAATTCACGGCGGGGAATCATAACACTATGACCACATCCCTCACATTTAATGCGGATATCGGCCCCCATACGAATAATTTTCCAAGCATTCGTTCCACAAGGATGTTGCTTTTTCATCTCTACGATGTCATGTAAATTAAATTGTTTTTCTTCCACACTTACTCTCCTCCTTCCACTTCACGCCCCATTACGCGATCATATAGCATCATTTTTGGGTAAGGAATCGGAATACCATTTTTCTCAAGTAGGTCTTTTACATCTCTACGAATTGTTCTAGCTACTGCATACTGTTGAAGTGGTAACGTTTCTGCCATAATGCGAATCGTTACCTCTGTCCCTGTAATATTTTGTACCCCTAGAAATGTTGGCGGACTAACTAATTCAGGGTGCACTTCAGGTAAAGTCGATAAATACTGATTAATTACCTTCTCTGCCTTTTCAATATCTGCATCAAAAGCGACTTGTAAATCAATCATCGCCTTTGAATTGTTAATGGAGAAATTCGTTACATCCGTAATCGCACCATTCGGAATAATAAACTGTTCACCTGTGACACCTTTAATTTTTGTTGTACGTAACCCAATTTCCACGACCGTACCTTCTGCTGCATTCACCCGAATATAATCACCAATACCAAACTGATCTTCAAAAATAATAAAGAAACCTGTAATAACATCCTTTACTAAACTTTGAGCACCGAAGCCGATTGCTAACCCAGCAATCCCTGCCCCAGCTAAAAGCCCCGCTACTTGAATGTGTAAACTAGATAAAATGCCCATAATCGCAGAAAAATAGACTAAGTAAGACAATACGCTTTGTAATAACTTTAAAATGGTCTTTTGACGGCGTTCTGAATGATTTAATGGCGACCGTATACGCAATAAAAAAACTTTTGCAATGAATTTTTTCCCAATAAATACAACTAGATAGGACGTGATTACAATAGCAATAATTTTAAGCGATGCAACAAGTATAAAATCCCAAAGTTTCTCACTCGTTAGAAAATCCCATATGTCAGTAGATTTCTTATGGATCCAGCTTAAATCCGCCTTTGCTTCTTCCAAATTTGTCACCTCTTGTATAGCAATGTATATTTTTGAATATACTGCATAAATATAACGTATTTCCACTTGAAATACGCGTACATTATTACATGTAAAAGTGAGGTCATTTTATGCAACAACCTTCCACATTTCATTATGTTATTCATTATGAGAAAGCAAGTGCAGTTTGGCAACTAAGTGAACTCTTTCTGGAACATATTCCATTTGATCATGAACAACTTGTCTTCTGTTGTATCGGTACAGATCGTTCCACAGGTGATGCACTTGGACCATTGGTAGGTAATCAATTAATCCAAAGCTATGCATTTCCATTTACAGTGCTCGGCACACTTGAAAAGCCTGTTCATGCACTGAATTTACTCGAAACACAAGCAGAGTTAGAAACACGTACACCTTGTCCATTTATTATAGCCATTGATGCTTGCCTTGGCGAAGAAGGATCGATCGGTTCTATCATCGTCAGAGATAGTGCCTTATATCCAGGGAAGGCTGTCAAAAAGGAACTCCCCCCCATCGGAGATATCTCGATTAAAGGGGTTGTGAATGTTGGTGGCTTTATGGAAACAATGGTACTACAAAATACCAGGTTACATGTTACACATTCTATGAGTATAGCCATTGCACGCGCTTTAACGCTTGCTTGGCAACGTCATTTACTGAAAAACAAACAATATAGCAACAATTACGCCCACTATTATAATACTCGGCAGCAAATTGGCTATTCGAATTTTCGTTAAACCTGCAATATTTAACCCAATTGCCATAATCATGATCCCACCAGTTGCGGTCATTTCACGAATGAACAAATCAAGCGCGGATTCTGGGATGTAGACACTAATAGCACCTGCTAAAAGCGCGATTGCCCCTTGATAAATAAATACTGGAACAGCAGATAATAATACACCAATTCCAAGTGTCGATGCCAAAATTATCGATGTAAATCCATCGATAATCCCTTTAGTGATAAGTACGTCATGGTCATTACGTAAGCCACTATCTAAAGCACCAAGAATGGCCATAGAGCCAATCACAAAAATAAGTGATGCCGTGACAAAACCTTCAGCAATGGAGCTATTGCTCTTCTTAACTTTCCCGCGCATAAGCAAGGATTCAATCCATTGCCCAAAACGGTTAAACATACGGTCTAAATCAAACCACTCACCAAGTGCCGTACCTATCACTAAACTAATAATGACAATGACAAAATTGTTACTTTCAAACCCCATTTGAATCCCTAATACGGCAACAGCAAGCCCAATAATAGAAAGCGCTGTTTCTTTCATTTTTTCTGGGATATTTCGGAACACTCTGCCGATTAGTGCCCCTATAATAATAAATAAAGCATTTAAAAATGACCCGAGTAAAATCATGATGATAAGCTCCCTATGCAATAATAAAAGCCCTCTTTTAAGAGAGCTCTACGGTTAATCTAATTTCACGTTTAAAATTTCTAAAATACGCTCTAAATCATCTTCCGAATAAAACTCAATTTCAATTTTACCTTTATTTTTTTGCTTTCTAATTTGTACGCCTGTACCAAAATAATCACGTAGTTGTGACTCGGTTGCTTCTACAAAGACATCCTTTTTCACTTTCTTCTTTGTTTCATGTGAAACATTTTCATTTAATTGATGCACAAGTGCTTCTAACTGCCGCACATTTAATCCTTGTGCAAGTACTTTATTCGCAATCTCTTGAATGCGCCCTTTATTCTTTAACCCCAACAATGTACGCCCATGTCCCATTGATAGTACACCTTCATTGATCCACTTACGTACTTCCTCTGGCAATTGTAACAAACGAATATGGTTGGCAATGTATGAACGGCTTTTCCCTAATCGCTTTGCTAATTGTTCTTGTGTAAAATTCAAATTTTCAATTAAGCTACTATAAGCCTCAGCTTCTTCAATTGGCGTTAAATCTTCTCGTTGTAAATTTTCTAGAATAGCTACTTCCATCATTTGCTGTTCTGTCATGTCTTTTACGATGGCAGGCACTTCTTTTAAACCGGCCATTTGAGCTGCACGAAAACGTCGCTCACCAGCAATAATTTCATATTTCTTCCCTTTTGGTCGCACAACAATCGGTTGAATAATGCCATGTTCTTTAATGGACTCCGCCAATTCTTTTAATGCCTCTTCATTAAAGATCTGACGTGGTTGGAACGGATTCACAATTAATTTACCGATAGCGATATACTCCACCGTATTTTCGCTATGGATTGATTCATCCGGGAAAAATGCATTAATTCCTTTTCCTAATCCTTTAGCCATTTTTAATCACTTCCCTTGCTAACTCTAAATACGTATCCGATCCGCGTGACTTAGCATCATACAAAATAATAGGCTTCCCATGACTCGGCGCTTCACTTAAACGCACATTTCGTGGAATAATCGTTCTATACACTTTATCTCGAAAATACTTTTTCACTTCTTCAATGACTTGTAAACCTAAATTTGTACGTGCATCAAGCATTGTTAAAAGTACCCCCTCAATAATTAGCTCTTTGTTTAAATGCCTTTGCACTAGACGTACCGTCGATAGGAGCTGACTCAGTCCCTCTAATGCGTAATATTCACATTGTACAGGAATTAACACACCATCTGAAGCAGTTAATGCATTAATTGTTAATAATCCAAGTGATGGTGGGCAGTCGATAATAATATAATCGTAATGATTTTTCATTTCATCCAGTGCACGCTTTAGACGTACTTCACGTGAAATAGCAGAGACGAGCTCAATTTCTGCGCCTGCTAATGACATTGTGGCAGGTACAACCCATAAATTTTCTACTTTTGTTTCATGAACATACGATTTCATCGGTTCATCATCGATTAAAATATCATAGATGCATCCATCAATTTCTTTTTTGTTAATGCCGACACCGCTTGAGGCATTACCTTGTGGATCAATATCTACGAGTAATGTTTTCTTTCCTAGGTAAGCAAGGCATGCGCTTAAATTGACAGATGTCGTTGTTTTCCCAACGCCGCCTTTTTGATTGGCAATTGCAATAGTTCTTCCCATTTGTGCACCTGCTTTCAACTTCGATATTCGTTAAATGCTCTCTTTTTTTTACACGAAACTTTCTAAACTAATACTCTTTCATTCTAACAAAAAGGAGACGTTGAGTCGTCAAAATATTCTATATTTTAACTGTTTTTATGATAATGGGAACAGACTATCGTAAAATGTTAAGTTCCTGGCTTTATTTTAATAATAAAAAACTCCCGAACTGATATTCTGTCCGGGAGTTTTTACTATTTCTTTTTCGGGATTTTCACCGTAATTTGATAGTATTCATCATTATCTTCTTCTTCTGTTTTGACAGCGATTCCACTTTTTGTCACCATTGATAACGATTGCTTAATCGTATTTAATGCAATACGTATATCTTTACTAATCGCTTTACGTTTCGCACGTTGTGGTTGCGGCTTTTCCTCTTGCTGACCTTCTAACTGTTCTTCTTGAGGATTAAGAATTTGATAGATTTGTTCTTCCAATTGGCGAACATTCCAGTCATCTTCCTTGACCGCTGCGATTAATTGCATTTGTAATTGTTCATCTTTGATGGCAATTAAAGCACGGGCATGACGCTCACTAATTTCTCTGTTTAAAATGGCATCTTGCACAAATTGTGGGAGCTTCAGTAGGCGGAGTTTATTCGCCACTGTTGACTGCCCCTTCCCTAAACGTTGAGCAAGTGCCTCTTGCGTCAGTGAATGAAGTTCGAGCAGTTGTTGATACGCTAAAGCTTCCTCGATTGCCGTCAATTCTTCACGTTGTAAGTTTTCAATTAACGCAATGGATGCCGTTTCTTTATCATTTAACGTACGGACAATTGCTGGTACTTCTTCCCATTGTAGTTTTTTCATTGCACGGTATCGGCGTTCACCGGCAATAATCTCATACATTCCTTCCGTTTCTGTGCTCGGACGTAATACAATTGGTTGAATCACACCATGTGTATGAATTGTTCTTGATAATTCTTCAATTTTTTCCTCATCAAAAACAGTTCGAGGTTGGAAACGATTTGGGACGATTTTATCGATTGGAATTTTCACTACTTCTTCTGCAGCTGTACTCACCACTTCTACTTCACTTTTCACTTCGGATTCTTGTTTTCCGCCTCCGAACCAACGTGAAAAAGGACTCTTCATCCACTGGCACCACCTTTAAGAAACTATGTTGCTCAATATATAACTATTATTTATGATACGAGAAGAAATGTACATAGTCCATAAAACGTTAATTTTATACATAATGTCGTAAATATAAATGTATATGCATGAAAACAACGAATTATTTCTATTTTCTACTTCATTTTACTGAATCGGTGTTTTATTTGGCACACCTGGTTTGCGTGGGTATTTCTTCGGTGTTTGTTTTATCTTATCAAATACAAACAATGAACGCTCACTTTCTTCAACTGGTAATAGGAAGTTAAATTCTTCTTTTAACGAAGCCCCTAACGTTGTAATCGCTTTTGTAGCTTCTTTTAGCTCTTGTGCACCAGCTGCGGCCTTTAACGCTACAAATGATCCCCCTTGTTTTGCTAGTGGAATACATAGCTCTGAGAGCACGGAGAGACGCGCCACTGCACGAGCTGTCACCACATCAAAATGCTCACGATATTTTGTGTTTTGGCCAAATTCTTCTGCTCGAGAATGGACAAATGACATATTTTCTAATTGTAATTCTTCTGATAAATGGTTTAAAAATGTAATGCGTTTATTTAACGAATCTACAATTGTCACATGTAAATGTGGGAAGCAAATTTTGATTGGAATGGACGGGAAACCAGCTCCTGCACCCACATCACATACTGATACAACCTTTGTGAAGTCAAAATAAAAGGATGCGCTAATGGAATCATAAAAATGCTTTAAATAAACACCTTCTACATCTGTGATCGCTGTTAAATTCATTTTTTCATTCCACTCAACAAGCAATTCAAAATATTTTTTAAACTGTGCCACTTGTGTCTCTGTTAGCTCAATGCCCTTAGCTGCTAAGGCTTCGATAAATTGTTGTTCGTTCATGTTCGTCTCCTTTATAAAATGAGGGTGTCCAGAAAGTAAAAGCTTTCGGGACACCCCCTGATAAAATATTTACTAAGAAATATTGATTACTCTACTATACGGGCAATTTTCCCTTGCTCAATGTATACAAGTAAAATGGAAATATCAGCAGGATTTACACCTGAAATACGGCTCGCTTGTGCAATCGATAATGGGCGTACTTGCTTTAATTTTTGACGTGCTTCCGTCGCTAAGCTTGAAATAGCATCATAGTCGATATCCTCTGGAATTTTCTTATCTTCCATTTTCTTCAGCTTTTCCACTTGTTGCAACGCTTTTTGAATATAACCTTCATATTTCAGTTGAATCTCGATTTGCTCACGTACTTCCTCTGATAATTCAACCGCTGATGGCTCAATCAATCCAGCTACAAGATCATAAGTCATTTCTGTACGCTTCACTAAATCAGATGCACGGATACCATCTTTTAACTCTGTACCGCCAACTGAGCGAATCGTTTCCTGCGTTTTAGCGTTCGGCTTTACGATGATGTCACGTAAACGGACAATTTCCGCTTCAATTTGTTCACGTTTCTGTTGGAAATGCGCGTATCGTGCTTCCGAAATTAAGCCTACTTGATAACCTACATCTGTTAAGCGTAAATCTGCATTATCATGACGTAATAATAAACGATATTCTGCACGTGATGTTAATAAACGATACGGTTCGTTCGTCCCTTTTGTCACTAAGTCATCAATTAATACACCGATATATGCATCTGAACGAGATAAAATAATCTCTTCTTTCCCTTGTATTTTAGCTGCTGCATTTATACCGGCCATTAACCCTTGACCAGCTGCTTCCTCATATCCAGATGTACCATTAATTTGACCAGCTGTGTATAACCCTTTAATCGCCTTTGTTTCAAGCGTTGGCCATAGCTGGGTTGGCACAATGGCATCATATTCAATAGCGTAGCCAGAACGCATAATTTCAGCGTTTTCTAGACCTGGAATACTTGCCACCATTTCGCGTTGAATATGCTCTGGTAAGCTCGTTGAGAAGCCTTGTACATATACTTCTTGTGTATCACGACCTTCTGGCTCAAGGAAGATTTGGTGGCGTGGCTTATCCGCGAAACGCGTTACTTTATCTTCAATTGAAGGACAATAACGCGGACCTGTTCCTTTAATCATCCCTGAGAACATCGGAGATAAGTGTAGATTATTTTGAATAATGTCATGCGTTTTTTCACTTGTATACGTTAACCAACAAGGGAGCTGATCCATGATGTACTCTGTTGTTTCAAAGCTAAACGCACGTGGTACATCATCCCCCGGTTGAATCTCTGTTTTAGAATAGTCAATTGTACGACTGTTAACACGTGGTGGTGTTCCTGTTTTAAAGCGCACCATGTCAAAGCCTAATTCTTTTAAATTATCCGCTAAACGAATAGATGGCTGCTGGTGGTTAGGACCAGATGAGTATTTTAAATTACCTAAAATGATTTCACCGCGCAGGAATGTACCTGTCGTTAAAATGACTGCTTTAGCACGGAAAATGGCACCGACTTGTGTCACGACACCTTTTACTTCCCCATCTTCTATAATTAACTCTTCCACCATAGCTTGACGAATTTGCAAGTTTTCTTGCGCTTCAAGCAGGCGTTTCATTTCACGCTGGTATAGGACTTTATCGGCTTGCGCACGTAATGCACGAACAGCTGGTCCTTTCCCTGTATTTAACATACGCATTTGAATATGCGTTTTATCGATTACTTTGCCCATTGCGCCGCCTAACGCATCAATTTCACGTACGACGATGCCTTTGGCTGGACCACCGATTGACGGGTTACAGGGCATAAAGGCAATTAGCTCTAAATTGATTGTCAGCATTAATGTTTTTACGCCGGATTTCGCTGCTGCATATGCTGCTTCTACGCCAGCATGTCCTGAGCCGACGACAATTACATCATATGTGCCTGCCTCATAAGTTGTTGGCATGCTCTTTCTTCCTTTCTACAAATAACTTTACGTATATAAAATATATCTTCTAACTGTTACGAAGATTAGCCTACATTTATGGTATCTGTATGACCATGGTTTTATTTTCCTAAGCAAAACTGTGAAAACAGTTGGTTGATTAGGCTTTCTTGCACGGTATCACCAACGATTTCACCAAGAATCTCCCATGTACGCGTTACATCAATTTGAATCATATCAACGGGTACACCTGCTTCTGCCGCGTTTAATGCATCCTCAATAGATGTTTGTGCTTGGTGTAACAAGGCAATATGGCGAGAGTTCGATACATAGGTTAAATCACCCGTTTCTACTTGCCCTTCAAAGAATAGTGCTGCAATTGCCTCTTCTAATTCAATCACACCTTCTTCTTTTAATAGCGAAGTGGTCACAACACGGTGGTCACCTGCAAGTGCACGAACACGTTCTAAATCAATCTTTTGCTCTAAATCTGTTTTATTGACAACAACGATAAAGTCCATCTGTTGAATTGTTTCAAATAGACGTTCATCTTCAGGCGATAATGCCTCTCCATAGTTTAACACGAGAAGGATTAAATCCGCTCCCTTTAATGCTTCTCGCGAACGTTCCACACCAATGCGCTCTACGATATCCTCTGTTTCACGAATACCTGCTGTATCCACTAAGCGTAACGGTACGCCACGTACATTGACATATTCCTCTATAATATCACGAGTTGTTCCTGCAATATCCGTCACAATCGCTTTATTTTCGTGCACTAAACTATTTAATAGCGAAGATTTCCCTACATTCGGACGGCCTAAAATAACAGTTGATAAACCTTCACGTAAAATTTTCCCTTGCGATGACGTTTGAAGCAGCTTCATAATTTCATCCCGTACCCATGTACATTTTTCAAGCAAAATCGGAATGGTCATTTCCTCTACATCGTCATATTCAGGGTAATCAATATTCACTTCCACATGCGCCAGTGTCTCAAGTAGTGCTTGACGTAATGAATTGATTAAACGTGACAGTTTGCCATCCATTTGACCAAGTGCTACATTCATCGCACGATCCGTTTTCGCACGAATTAAATCCATCACTGCTTCCGCCTGAGATAAATCGATGCGACCATTTAAAAAGGCACGCTTTGTAAATTCTCCTGGCTCCGCTAATCGTGCACCGTTTCGAAGTACAAGCTGCAGCACACGGTTGACCGATACTAATCCACCGTGACAGTTAATTTCTACTACATCCTCGCGTGTAAATGTTTTCGGTCCACGCATTAAAGAGAGCATGACTTCCTCTACTATCTCATCTGTTTTAGGGTCCACTAAATGTCCATAATGAATGGTATGGGTTGCGACCTCTGTTAAACGTTTGCCGTTTGGCGCTTTAAATATTGTATCTGCAATACGAATTGCTTCATCTCCGCTCAAACGGACGATTGCAATTGCTCCTTCACCCATTGGTGTGGAAATCGCAGCAATTGTATCAAACTCCATTTTATAGCCTCCTATATAAATACCGAAAACGGTGTACTTTATTTATTTTAAAAAATTTCAGACTGCAATAAAAACACGTGAAGACAAACATGAACATATGCGTGCTTACGATTAGTCTGAATTATCCACATGTGGATAATTCGTAGATGCTCTATAATTACTAACAATTTAGACTAACATATTTTCTTTAAAATCTAAAGTGAAGCTAATTTAAAAGTAGCATATCCTTTACTTTCCTGTTACCAAGGTATCTTATTTCTTCCTTACTTATTAAGACAACGTAACATAAATGAATATCTCATGTTGCTACAAAAGAAAAACAGAGGCAGTCGCAAGTTGCGATACCTCTGTCCATTGTCTGTATGTTTACTTAAGTGGTTCAATCACTAAATAGCGATTTGGCTCAACACCTTCTGAATACGTTTCTATATCCAATCGATTTGCCAGTGCGTTATGAATAATCTTTCGCTCATACGACGGCATCGGTTCGAATTTAACAACTTTACGTGTACGAATAGCTTTATCTGCCATCCTCTCTGCTAGTTGTTCTAACGCTACTTGACGGCGTTCACGGTAATCTTCTACATCCAGCTTAACAAGCATAAAAGACTTAGCACTTTTATTTAATACGAGTTGTGTTAATTGTTGCAATGCATTCAATGTTTGACCACGCTTACCAATTAAAAATGCTGCTTTCTCACTTTCTAGCTTAAATGATACATATTTGCCTTCTGATTCCGTGTGAATTGTCAAATCTGTAATGTCCATTGCAAGGGCAATCTGCATTAAATATGCTTTTGCCTCTTCAATAGGATTTTGTTCTTGCACTTCAGGTTGATCGTCATTTACGACTTGAACTGGCTCTTCCCCGTTTTCTTCGCTGGCAGGCTTGTCTTCAACAGATTGTTGAATGATTGGTTGGTCCCCTTTAGCCGACTCAGCTGACTGAGGTTCAGTTACAACTTCTTCCTCAGTAATTGCTTGAACATTTTCTTTCACTGTGACGCGTATTTCTGCATTGCGTGCACCAAAACCTAAAAATCCTTTTTTACCTTCTTGTAAAACTTCTACATCTACTTGCTCACGGGTTTTGCCAAGCTTTTGTAACGCTAATGAGATCGCTTCATTGACTGTTGCGCCTATTTGCGTAATTTGTTTCACTATTTTGCTCCTCCTGTAGTAGCAGTATCCGTTTTCTTATTCCAAGGTTTGTAAATTGCAAGGTTTTGTAATACTGAAATGATATTTCCGACTACCCAGTATAACGATAAGGCTGCTGGTAAAACACTACCAAAACCAATAATCATTAATGGCATGATATACATCATAACTTTCATTTGTGGGTTATCAATTGCTGGACCAGTCATTAATACAACAAATTGAATTAAACCTGCTACGACAGCAAGAATAATACTTGGTTCAGCGAGTGGAATGGACAAAAATGTACCTAATTCATAAACAGGTGTTGCATTCATACGGCTAATCGCATGGTAGAAGCCGATTAAAATAGGCATCTGAATAAAAATTGGTAAACACCCTGCAAGCGGATTTACACCTGAGGATTGCATTAATGCCATCATTTCTTGTTGATACTTTTGCTGAGTGACAGCATCTTTAGAGCTATATTTTGCTTGAAGCTCTTTTAATTTCGGCTGAATCTCTTGCATCTTTTTCGAGCTTTTAATTTGCTTAATTGTTAATGGCAAAATCGCTAAACGAATAATAATTGTTACAACGATAATCCCTAACGCATAAGTGCCTAAAAGATCTGAAAAATACTTAATAAATGATACGAGCGGCCAAACGATAAATTCATTCCAAAAGCCTTTACTTTCGGCTGAAATCGGTTGATCAAATTCTGTACATCCTGAAAGTAGCAATGCTACTGATACAAGCGTCAGAATAACCCAAAGTCTTTTCTTCAAGCCTTCTTCCTCCTAGAGCAACTATTCAATTTTCTTCTATAGAGGTTATTTTACCATGTGTTGGCGCTTACACTCTACTAATTGTTTCAAGAATCACTGTATTCAGTGTTGCATAAAATAATCTGTCATTTTATTTCATCATTTTAGCAATCTTTAATACATGCTCCAAACTTTTCTTGGTTTCGTGAAAATCTAATGTGGCCGCCGGATTTCTGGCGATAATAACATAGTCCATATCTTGGCGAACGTTGTCTTTCAACTCAAGAAATGTTTGGCGAATATAGCGTTTAATTTGATTCCGTGTCACGGCTTTCCCAATCTTTTTCCCGACAGATAAACCGATACGAAACGCCGTTTGGTTTTCTTTTTTTAAACAATAAACGACAAATTGACGATTCGCGAATGACTTCCCCTTTTTAAACACCTTCTGAAATTCTTCGTTCTTTTTTATTCGTTGGCGTTTGTTCAAAGATCCCAGCTCCATCTATTTCTTTTTCAATGTAACTATGAAAAATAACGAAAAAAAAGACCACTGATGTGGCTCAGTGGACTTATGCTGATAAAACTTTACGACCTTTACGACGACGAGCGGCTAAAACTTTACGACCATTTTTTGTGCTCATGCGTGCGCGGAAACCGTGAACTTTACTGTGTTTACGTTTAGATGGTTGATATGTGCGTTTCATTATATATTGCACCTCCTAAATGAGTGTTCGTATATTCTTCCATACAGACTTGCTTATTATATATAGCAACCACTTATTTTGTCAACGTTTAACCCAAAATTCCCTATTTCCTTATATTCCCCTCAAACAATCATCTTCTATCTTTATCCACAGTTATAACATTACTTACACAAAATGATTGTGGATATTTTTTCTACCATTCAAAATTATCCACAACCTATATCTACAACTTTTTCACAAACTCATAGCCTGTGGATAATTTTCATATGAATAAACAGGAGTTATGTGGATAAGTTATTGAAAGTATTGAAATTACTTATTTTTTTTGATACGATGAAAATGTTTTCTCTTGTGGACTAGTTTTTTGGGAAATATTTTATCCACAGTTGTTAATAATCTGTGGACAGTTTTTTTCACATACATTGAATATATTTTATCCACAGGCTGTGACTATGTGAATGTAACAAAAAGTTAGAGAAATATAAATAGTACCTATTCACTTTTATAGAGTAAAAACATTATGAAAGGACGAAAAAGCTTGGAACATTTAGAGCAATTATGGAATAACGTCCTAGCGCAAGTCGAACAAAAGATTTCAAAACCAAGCTTCGAAACATGGCTTAAATCAACTAAACTTCTTTCCTATAAGGGATCTAACGTGACCATTGCAGCTCCTAATTCATTTGCACGCGACTGGTTAGAAAATCACTATGTTCACTTGATTACAGGCATTTTAACGGAACTTACAGGGGAAGACTTGCTCATCAAATTCGTTGTTCAAAAAGATCAAGGGGCTGAAGATTTCGAGCTCCCAGCACCAAAAATTCAAGGGAAGTCAAGCGACCAACATGATATTTCGCCCGGAATGCTGAATCCAAAATACACGTTTGATACATTCGTCATCGGATCTGGTAATCGGTTTGCACACGCTGCTTCACTAGCTGTTGCTGAAGCACCCGCAAAAGCCTATAATCCTTTTTTCATTTATGGGGGAGTAGGACTTGGAAAAACGCACTTAATGCACGCAATCGGTCATTACGTATTAGAACAAAATCCAAATGCCAAAGTAGTTTATCTATCATCTGAAAAGTTTACAAATGAATTTATTAACTCCATACGTGACAATAAAGCGATCGATTTTCGTAATAAATACCGCAATGTTGACGTACTGTTAATAGACGATATCCAATTTTTAGCGGGGAAAGAATCTACACAAGAAGAATTTTTCCATACATTTAATACATTACATGAGGAATCTAAACAAATTGTTATATCAAGTGACCGTCCACCAAAGGAAATTCCAACATTGGAGGATCGCTTACGTTCACGCTTTGAATGGGGACTCATTACAGACATTGCCCCACCTGATTTAGAAACACGTATTGCTATTTTACGTAAAAAGGCCAAAGCAGATGGACTTGATATTCCAAATGAAGTAATGCTCTATATAGCAAATCAGATTGATTCCAATATTCGTGAATTAGAAGGGGCTTTAATACGGGTTGTTGCTTACTCTTCTTTAGTACATGAGGAAGTGACGCCAGAACTTGCTGCTGCTGCATTAAAAGATATTATGCCAAATGCAAAACCGCGCATGATTTCGATTTTAGACATTCAAAATGCTGTAGGAGAGCATTTTAATATTCGTTTAGAAGATTTTTCAGCAAAGAAACGTACAAAATCAATTGCTTTCCCACGACAAGTAGCCATGTACTTATCACGTGAACTCACTGATTTTTCATTGCCTAAAATTGGGGAAGAATTTGGGGGGCGTGATCATACAACCGTCATTCATGCTCATGAGAAAATTGCTTCACTGCTTAAAACCGATCAACAACTACAGCAAGATATTAAACAAATTCGCAGTATGCTAGGTAAGTAATGTTGTGGATAAAATATGTATTTTTCAGTCAAGTTATGCACAGTCTATCTACATGTGGATAGACTGATTTCATGCCTTTGAAACATACTTATCCACAAATCCACAGGACCTATTACTATATCTATTAATCTTTTAAATAATAAATAATTATATAAGCGAGGTAAAAATGATGAAATTTGAGATTATGCGCGATTATTTATTAGCCGGTTTGAATGATGTAATGAAAGCCGTTAGCTCAAAAACAACTGTGCCTATTTTGACAGGTATTAAAATCGATGTAACAAACGAAGGAGTTAGTTTAACAGGTAGCGATCAAGATATTACAATCCAGACATTTATTCCAGCTGAAGAAAACGGCGAACAAATTATGACAATTACAACAACAGGATCAATTGTATTACAAGCACGTATGTTCAATGAAATTGTCCGTAAATTGCCAACAAACGATGTTGAAATTGAAGTAACAAATGGCTTTGCTACGTATATTCGCTCTGGTAAATCAGAATTCCATTTAATTGGACAAGATGCAATTGAATATCCTCTATTACCAGAAATCTCAGCAGAAGAACGCTTTACAATTCCTGCAGATTTGTTAAAATCAATTATTCGAGAAACAGTTTTTGCTGTCGCAACATCGGAGAGTAGACCTGTATTAACAGGGGTCAATTGGAATATCCAAGACGGGGAATTAGTATGTGTTGCAACAGATAGTCACCGTTTAGCGCGTCGAAAAACAAAATTAGAGCAATTACCTTTAGGGGTATCTAGTGTAGTTATTCCAGGTAAAAGTTTAAATGAATTAAACAAAATTTTAGAAGATTCTACAAACCCTGTACAAATTGTTATGACTAATCAACAGGTTCTTTTTAAAGCGGATAACATGTTGTTCTTTTCACGTTTACTGGAAGGGAATTACCCTGATACATCACGTTTAATACCTGAGAGCTATCAAACGAATGTCACAATTAACGGGAAAGCATTGTTACAAGCTATTGATCGTGCATCCCTTTTAGCACGTGAAGATCGCAATAACGTTGTTCGTCTGGAAACATTAGAAGGAAATGCAATTGAAATTTCATCGAATTCTCCTGAAATCGGGAAAGTACAAGAACAAATACAAGTAGAATCACTTGAAGGAGATACGTTAAAAATTTCATTTAGCGCAAAATATATGATGGAAGCATTAAAAGCCATTGATGGCCAAGATGTCATCATTCAATTTACTGGTGCAATGCGTCCATTCATTTTACGTGCTGTTCATGATGATTCTATTCTCCAATTAATCTTACCTGTACGCACATATTAAACGATTTAAGTAAAGAGAAGAGAGTTGCTTCAAAACGAATTGAAGCAACTCTCTTTTACTTCTTAAACACTTTTTTGGTATGATAAAAGGATAAAGCTTGTTAACCGGAGGATGAATGATTTTGAAGGACATCTTAATTGATACAGAATTTATAACACTAGGCCAGCTATTAAAAATAACAGATGCAATTAGTTCTGGGGGAATGGCTAAGTGGTTTTTATCAGAAAATACCGTGTATGTGAATGGGGAAGTAGATGATCGCCGTGGACGTAAATTACGTGACGGGGATGTTGTGAACATTCCAGGCATAGGTCGTTTCCGTATTGCGAGTGAAATTGGAGACTAATAATGAATATTGAGCGTTTACAGCTAACTAACTATCGAAATTATGAGTCACTTGCTCTTGAATTTTCTCCAAAGATTAATGTGTTCATCGGTGAAAATGCACAGGGTAAAACAAATGTGATGGAATCCATTTATGTACTCGCGATGGCAAAATCCCACCGCACATCGAACGATAAAGAATTAATACGTTGGGAACAAGACTATGGTAAAATAGAAGGTGTTGTACAGAAACGTTATGGCAGTATTCCAATACAATTAACGGTATCTAAAAAGGGAAAAAAAGGGAAAGTGAATCATATTGAACAATCACGCCTAAGTGAATACGTTGGGCAGATGAATGTTGTGATGTTTGCTCCTGAAGATTTAAATGTTGTAAAAGGCAGTCCGCAAATAAGACGTCGTTTTATCGATATGGAAATTGGGCAAATCTCGCCGGTTTATTTACATGATTTATTGACTTTCCAAAAAATTCTAAAGCAGCGTAATCATTTATTAAAGACAAATCAAGGGCGTGCAACACTCGTAAATGATGTGATGTTTGACGTTTATACAGAACAATATATTCAAGCTGCTGTGAAGATTATCCGCAAGCGTTATGAGTTTATGGAGCTATTACAAGCTTGGGCTGAACCTATTCATGCAGGGATTTCACAAGGGAAAGAAAAGCTTATAATTAAGTATCGAGCGGTAAGTGGTATGAACGCAGAGTGGTCTGTTGAAAAGATGACAGCACATCTTGAAGAGAAAATGGCAGAGGCAAAAAAACGGGAAATTGAACGTGGCGTAACATTAGTAGGTCCGCATAGAGATGATTTACAATTTTTTGTAAACGACTATGACGTACAAGTGTACGGTTCGCAAGGGCAACAAAGAACCACAGCACTATCACTTAAGTTAGCTGAAATCGAATTGATTAAGCAAGAAACGAAAGAAGCACCCATTTTACTATTGGACGACGTATTATCGGAGTTAGATGATTATCGTCAATCCCATTTATTAAATACAATTCAAGGTGAAGTACAAACATTTGTTACAACAACAAGTGTAGAGGGGATTCACCATGAAACAATTCAAAACGCAAAAATGTTCCATGTGAAACAAGGAACGATCGAACAATAACATAGGGCTTAATGTTATTTATATAGAGGCATACTGAAGTTACGAAAGAGTAGGTGGACAAGGTGGCTTTAGAGGAAAATAAAGTACAGCAAAATTATGATGCTGACCAAATACAAGTATTAGAGGGCTTAGAAGCGGTACGAAAGCGTCCAGGTATGTACATCGGTTCAACAAGTTCAAAAGGCTTGCATCATCTTGTATGGGAAATTGTTGATAATAGTATTGATGAAGCATTAGCAGGGTTTTGTACAGATATCACTGTAGCAATTGAGCCGGATAACTGGATTCGGGTTGAGGATAATGGCCGAGGAATTCCTGTAAGCTTGCAAGAGAAAATGGGCTTACCAGCTGTTGAAGTTATTATGACCGTACTACATGCTGGTGGTAAATTTGGCGGCGGCGGATATAAAGTATCAGGTGGTTTACATGGTGTAGGTGCATCTGTTGTAAATGCTTTATCTATTGCTACAGAAGTATATGTAAAACGTGATGGACATATTCATGCAATTAAATTTGAGCGCGGTCAAACAGTACAGCCTTTAAAGATTATTGGCGATTCAGAAGAAACAGGTACAGTAACTCGCTTTAAAGCTGACAGTGAAATTTTCCGTGAAACAACTACGTATGAATACGATATTTTAGCAACACGTTGTCGTGAATTGGCCTACTTAAATCGAGGCATTCGTATTATCATTCGTGATGAGCGAGAAACAGAAGTACGTGAAAATGTATTCTACTACGAAGGTGGTATTCGCTCTTATGTAGAACATTTAAATGCAAACAAAGAGCCTATTCATGATCCGATTGATGTTTCAGGTGAAAAAGACGGTATTTCAGTTGAAATAGCGATGCAGTATAATGCAGGCTTCTCATCAACGATTATGTCTTTTGCAAACAATATCAACACATATGAAGGCGGTACACACGAATCCGGCTTTAAAACAGCGCTAACACGTGTGATTAATGACTACGCACGGAAAGCTAACTTAATTAAAGATAACGAGGCTAACTTAACAGGGGAAGATGTTCGGGAAGGGTTAACCGCTATTGTTTCTGTCAAACATCCTGATCCACAATTTGAAGGGCAGACTAAAACAAAGTTAGGTAACTCTGAAGTCAGTCAAATTACGAACCAGCTATTTTCAGAAGGGTTTGAACGCTTTATGCTTGAAAACCCTTCTGTTGCACGTCAAGTTGTTGAAAAAGGAACAATGGCGGCACGTGCACGTGTTGCAGCGAAAAAAGCGCGTGAATTTACACGTCGGAAATCAGCGCTTGAAGTATCGAGCTTGCCAGGGAAACTAGCTGACTGCTCATCAACCAATCCAGCAGAATGTGAAATTTATATTGTAGAAGGTGACTCTGCAGGTGGTTCAGCAAAATCTGGTCGTGATCGCCACTTCCAAGCTATTTTGCCACTACGCGGTAAGATTTTAAATGTGGAGAAAGCACGTTTAGATAAGATTCTTTCCAATGCTGAAATTCGTGCAATGATTACAGCGTTTGGCACAGGTATTGGAGAAGAATTCAATTTAGAAAAAGCACGCTATCATAAAATCGTTATTATGACAGATGCCGATGTCGATGGTGCTCATATTCGTGTATTACTATTAACATTCTTCTTCCGCTTTATGCGCCCATTAATCGAAGCCGGTTATGTGTATGCTGCGAAGCCACCGCTGTATCAAGTGAAGCAAGGAAAGCATGTAGAATACTGTTATTCAGATAAAGAATTAGAAGAGATTTTAGCGCGTTTACCGAAAATGCCAAAACCGAATGTACAACGTTATAAAGGTCTTGGTGAGATGAATGCAGAACAACTTTGGGATACAACGATGGATCCAGAGCACCGTACATTAATTCGAGTAGAGCTTGATGATGCAATAGAAGCTGATAAAATTTTCGATCATTTAATGGGCGATGAAGTTGCACCTCGTCGTGACTTTATTGAGGAAAATGCAGTATACGTGCAAGACTTGGATATTTAGTGCAATTGGAAGGAGGTCCTTATTTTGTCTGATATTCAACATGGAAACATTGAATCAAGAAATATTACAACTGAAATTAAAACATCATTTTTAAGTTATGCGATGAGTGTAATTGTTTCACGTGCATTACCGGATGTACGTGATGGTTTAAAACCTGTACATCGTCGTATTTTATATGGTATGCAGGAACTAGGAAACACAGCAGATAAACCATATAAAAAGAGTGCACGTATTGTCGGGGACGTCATGGGTAAATTTCACCCACATGGGGACTCTTCTATTTACGAGGCAATGGTACGTATGGCGCAAGATTTTAGCTATCGCTATATGTTAGTCGATGGTCATGGTAACTTTGGTTCTATCGATGGCGATGGTGCTGCAGCAATGCGTTATACAGAATCGCGTATGTCAAAAATCGCGATGGAAATGCTACGTGACATCAACAAAGATACAATTGATTATGAACCGAACTATGATGGTAGTGAAAACGAACCAAAAGTATTACCGGCTCGTTATCCAAACCTTCTAGTCAATGGTGCTGCAGGGATTGCCGTTGGTATGGCAACAAATATTCCGCCACATCAATTAGGTGAAACAATTGATGCTGTATTAGCTATTTCAGAAAATCCAGCCATTACAACAGAAGAATTAATGGAGATTATGCCAGGACCAGATTTCCCAACAGGTGGGATTATTTTAGGTCGTTCTGGTATTCGTCGTGCGTATGAAACAGGGCGCGGCTCGATTATCATTCGTGCGAAAGTTGAAATTGAACAAACATCGAATGGGAAAGAAACGATTTTAATTCATGAATTACCTTACCAAGTAAATAAGGCAAAGTTAATTGAGAAAATTGCAGAGCTTGTTCGCGATAAAAAAATCGATGGTATCACGCATTTACGTGACGAATCAGACCGTCGTGGTATGCGTGTTGTAATTGAAATTCGCCGTGATGCTAATGCCAATGTTGTTTTAAATAACTTATTTAAACAAACGGCGATGCAATCGAGCTTTGGTATTAATATGCTGGCTTTAGTAGATGGCCAACCAAAAGTACTTAGTTTGAAAGAGATGTTATATCACTACTTAGAACATCAAAAGGTTGTCATTACGCGTCGTACAGCATTTGAACTTCGTAAAGCAGAAGACCGTGCTCATATTTTAGAGGGTTTACGTATTGCACTGGATCATATTGATGAGATTATTAGTATTATCCGTAGTTCCCGCAGTGGAGATGAGGCTAAACCTGTGCTAATGGAGCGTTTCAGCTTAACAGAGCGACAAGCACAAGCCATTTTAGATATGCGTTTAGTGCGCTTGAGTGGATTAGAGCGTGAGAAAATCGAAGATGAATATCAAGAATTACAAGTACTCATTGCAGAATTAAAAGCGATTTTAGCAGATGAGACGAGAGTCGTAGAAATTATTCGTAACGAGTTAACAGAAATTAAAGAACGATTCAATGATAAACGTCGTACAGAAATTACTTCTGGCGGTTTAGAAACGATTGAAGATGAAGATTTAATTCCACGTGAAAACTCTGTTGTGACATTAACACATAATGGTTATATTAAACGTCTAGCAGCGAACACATATCGTAGTCAGAAGCGTGGGGGTCGTGGTGTACAAGGAATGGGAACAAACGAAGATGATTTTGTAGAACATCTACTATCTACTTCTACACATGATACAATCTTGTTCTTCACTTCAAAAGGACGTGCATTTAAAGCGAAGGGTTATGAAATCCCTGAATTTGGACGTACAGCAAAAGGGTTACCAATCGTCAATCTGTTAAATATCGAAAAAAATGAGCATGTCACAGCCATGATTCGTGTAGAATCATTTGATAAAGATGCATACTTCATTTTTACAACGAAAACAGGTATTACAAAACGTACACCAGTGTCGCAATTCGCGAATATCCGTACAAATGGTCTAATTGCTATTAGTTTACATGAAGAGGATGATTTAATCTCAGTTCGTTTAACAGATGGACAGAAACAAGTAGTGATTGGTACGCATGATGGGATGTTAGTTCGTTTCAAAGAGGAAGATATTCGTTCGATGGGTCGTACAGCTGCAGGGGTCCGTGGTATTAAATTGCGCGATGGCGATTATGTAGTAGGTATGGAAATTTTAGAAGAAGGCCAAGAGATTCTCGTTGTAACAGAAAAAGGTTATGGAAAACGTACATCTGAATCTGAATACCGTCTACAAAGTCGCGGTGGTGTAGGTATTAAAACAATCCAAGTGACAGAAAAGAACGGACCGATGTGTGCGGTGAAGACAATTGGTGGCTCAGAAGATATTATGCTCATTACAATTAATGGTATGTTAATTCGTATGGATGTAAATGATATTTCTGTCATTGGTCGAAATACGCAAGGTGTTCGTTTAATTCGTCTTGGTGAAGATGAGTTAGTAGCTACAGTTGCAAAAGTAGAAAAAGAAGACACAGAAGATGCAACTGATATAGAAGATTTAGAAGAATCAGAAGCAACAGCTGAATAATCGTGAGAGAAGGGGTCGTCTGAAAAGACATTTTGAGGCGGAACCTTTGAGACGAGGATGGTGGCATTTTGATGTGACCACCGCAGGAGCAATATTTCTTAATGGGGAATTATTGAGGAGTAAAGGGGAGTCCAGAAATTTTCTGGACCCCCTTCTTTTTCAATATATGATGCAAAATATAAATTAGTTCTTACATTTGTTTACATACTTCGATACAATGAAAGAAAACTTTTTTGTTAAAGGTGGTTTTAACATTGGAAGCTACATATGTAAATATATCAGACTTAAGATTAGGGAAAGTTGTAGCTGAAGATATTTTTGCTAACACACAATATCCGATAATTTTAAAAAACACTAAAATTAATCATGAGCATCTTCATGTTTTCAAAGCATTTCATATAAATAAAGTGCTTATATTTAAAGGACGGGAAGAAATCCTTACTAAAGATGATGAAGAAAGAGAAGTAATTATAGAAGTACCTGTACCGACAGTAACACCGTTTGAACGTTCTTATAAAGAGGCTGTTGCTTATTTAAATAAAGAATTTAAAAATTGGCAAGCAGGAGCACGTGTTGATATTACAAAAGTTCGAAATGTCATGATTCCATTAATTGAAGGTGTACTAGAAAAACGATCTTATATATTTGATTTAAATAGTTATTCAAATGTAAACGATTATTTATATCATCATTGTGTGGCAACAGGCTTAATTGCAGGTGTGATTACACAAAAACTCGGGTATGATCGCGGAACAGCAATTCAAATGGCTATTGCAGGTATGTTAGCTGACTGTGGAATGGCAAAGATTCCAACCCGTATTCGTGAAAAGAAAACAACATTAACACCAGATGAGTTTGTAGAAATACGTAAACATCCTGAATATAGCTATCAGATGGTAAAAGGTTTAACAGCTTTAAAAAATGATATGAAAGAGGCAATTTTCCAACACCATGAACGTTTAGATGGAAGTGGGTATCCAAAAGGAGAACGAGGATCGGTCATTACTATTTATTCGCAAATTATTGCAGTAGCAGACGTTTTCCATGCGATGACAAGTGAACGCTTATATCGCTCGAAACAATCACCTTTTAAAGTCATTGAAATGATTAAAGAAGAAGAGTTTGGAAAGTTTGATATTAAAGTTGTTCAAGCGTTAATTGATATCATCGCCGATTTACCAATTGGAACACAGGTAGAGTTATCAAATTTAGAATATGCAGAAGTCATGTTCATTAATCGATATGCACTGACAAGACCGCTAGTAAAATTAATAAATACAGGTGAGATTATTGACTTATCGACTATTCGTAATTTCCATATTTCACGTATAATTACTAAAGGTTGATGATCTATTGAAAACTATAATTGAACTATCGCCATAGATATGCAGAAAAGAAAGCGAATTTTTATTTCTTTTGGTGGTCAAATTAGAAGAACCGCAAAGCAATAGAATATTAATCAGAAAGGGGAGTTACATGGTGTAATTCCTTCTTTATTTTTCATTAAGTATCGATATAGTTATTATATATTTCTACAATAGAGGTAAGTACAGTTAGTGCAAATGGATAGAAAACAACGGTATTCTTTTGTTCTATTGGTCTTGCATTAAGGGGTAGTATTTATATAGATAAATTATTTTATAAAAAGTATTGACTAATTGCTGGCGAATTGATATTATATTAAAAGTCGCTAAGATATTAAAAGTTTTTAAAAGTATTGACTTAATAAAAAAATGTTGGTATTATATAAAGACTGCTGTTGGAAATATAACAACAGAAAATAAAAAGTGTTGACATAACATTTATTGAATGTTAACATAATAAGAGTCGCTACCAAACAGAGCGCACAAAATGAACTTTGAAAACTGAACAAGCAAAACGTTAACAATAAATGTTTCTGAATAAGAAACAAAATTTTGGACATCA
>NZ_JBYQFK010000008.1:0-139931 GCF_057837305.1 Lysinibacillus sp. RU7
TGTCCAAAATTTTGTTTCTTATTCAGAAACGTTTATTGTTAACGTTTTGCTTGTTCAGTTTTCAAAGTTCATTTCGTTTCAGTCACCGTAGCGACATTTACTATATTACAACCTCTTTTAAAATTCGTCAATAGTTTTTATAAAATAATTTTCTTTTTATTTTACTATATAAAAGCTCACTAATTTCAAGGAGTAATAGCTTGCTACCTTATAAAACATACATCCCATTATATTGGCATCTATTCAAAAACACCAGCATTTAAATAAAGAAATTTATCTCTTTCATTCAATAACCATAATCGATTTAATTCTATGTTACATTTTACATTAGTCAATTCAAAAGAGTTCCTACTATAATATAAAGTAGGACACTTTTAACCTCTATCTCTTTAGAAATAGAAAAAACGCGGGCAATTTTCTCCCGCGCTTTCCCTTAAAATAACCCAACCGCATTCCCTTCTGCATCTACATCCATGCGAAGCGCTGCTGGTTGTTTCGGTAATCCCGGCATCGTCATAATATCCCCTGTTAAGCATACTAAGAAGCCCGCACCGAGTTTTGGAATGATTTCACGAATTGTAACTGTAAAGTTTTCAGGACGCCCTAAAAGCCCCGCTTGATCTGATAACGAATATTGTGTTTTCGCCATACATACTGGCAGAATGTCCCAACCAAACTTCTCAATTTGCGCGATTTGCTTTTTCGCAGTGTCTGTAAATTGCACACCCGCTCCACCATACACCGTTTGCACAATTTTCGTTACTTTTTCTTCGATTGACTCTTGTAACTCATATAGATGGTGGAAATCGTTTGGCTCAGCTAATACGTCTAACACTTCTTTCGCAAGCTCAATACCGCCTTTTCCGCCCTCTTCCCATACATTTGTACGGGCGATACGAATCCCTTCGTTTTTCGCCCATGTGAGGACAGTGTCAATCTCAGCTTCTGTATCTGTAATAAAGCGATTTAATGCAACAACTGGCTCGACACCAAAGGCACGTACAGTCTCCACATGCTTCGCTAAGTTCGACATACCTTGTTTTAACGCTGCTACATTTTCTGTAGCTAATGCATCTTTTGCTACCCCGCCATGCATTTTTAACGCACGAATAGTCGCTACAATGACTACGGCAGCAGGCTTAAATCCACCTTGACGCGCTTTAATATTCAAGAATTTTTCAGCGCCTAAATCCGCACCAAAACCAGCCTCTGTAATCACAATATCCGCTAATTTACGTGCCGTTTGTGTTGCTACAATCGAGTTACAGCCATGCGCGATATTGGCAAATGGTCCCCCGTGAATAAGTGCTGGCGTGCCTTCAATCGTTTGGACTAAGTTCGGCTTAAATGCATCCTTTAACAATAATGTTAATGCACCTTCTACGCCTAATTGACGTACAAATACCGGCTCACGGTCATACGTATAACCAATGACAATATTCGATAAGCGGATTTTTAAATCTTCTAAGCTCGTTGCTAAACAAAATACCGCCATAATTTCAGACGCTACTGTGATGTCAAAGCCGTCTTCTCGTGGTACGCCTTGTACCGCGCCACCTAATCCCACAACCACTTTACGTAATGCGCGGTCATTTAAATCCACTACACGTTTCCATAAAATACGACGCGGGTCGATGTTTAAAGCGTTCCCTTGATGGATATGATTGTCGATAAGAGCTGATAATGCGTTGTTTGCTGTCGAAATAGCATGGAAATCGCCGGTAAAATGTAAATTAATATCTTCCATCGGCAATACTTGTGCATATCCACCACCTGTAGCACCACCTTTAACCCCCATCACAGGACCAAGTGACGGTTCACGGAGTGCTACAATAACATTTTCATTTAGCTGACTTAATGCATCAGCTAACCCTACTGTAACAGTTGATTTCCCTTCTCCTGCTGGCGTTGGATTGATTGCTGTAACAAGAACGACTTTATCTGTTGCTTCGCCAGGGATTTTAGTTGGATCTACTTTCGCTTTGTAGCGACCATATTGCTCTAATGCATCTTCTGGAATATTTACCTTTTCAGCAATTTTCGTAATCACTTGCATTGTTGCATGATTAGCGATTTCTAAATCTGTTAGTGGCTTTGTGATTGTCATGTTGCCCCCTACTTTCAAGTGTAATCAAACTTTATTATATACAATATACGACGATTGCAAGCGCCCTAAATGATTAAAATATAGCCAATTTGTTGACAGTTTTTAAATGTTCCTGTATATTTTAAAGGTAATTGTCTTAATTTTGCGATAACAACAATTATATCTGTAAGTATGGGAGGAGAACGCTCATGCACCAAGGTAAAGTAAAGTGGTTTAATAACGAAAAAGGCTACGGGTTTATTGAATGTAATAATGGTGAAGACGTTTTCGTACACTTCACTGGTATTCGTGGAGAAGGATTCCGTACACTAGAGGAAGGACAACCTGTTTCCTTTGATATAATTGAAGGAAATCGTGGACCACAAGCTTCAAATGTATTTAAAGAGTAATGTTACACCGGCTTATACCGGTGTTTTTTTATAATAACATTTACCATTATCCTTTTCATCCCCTTACCACAAGCACTTCTATTTAGTATGTTCCCTTCAATAAGTAATCGATGTCCTGATTTCCCTCTAACCATTCCATTAAAATTTCCATAAACTTTTCCGTAGCAGGCGAAATATTATATGTTGTCGATAACCCGATGATACGAAACGTTTCTTGTTTAAAGGGAATAGCACGAACATTACTTGGTAGCCCTGTTAAAACAAGTTTCGGCAAAATGGATACACCGAGATGATGTTCAATCATTGAAATAATACCTGATTCATCGAATAGTTCAAAACGAATATTCGGTTTAATAGTATGCTTTTCAAACATGGCGATGACATCATTCGTTCCTTTATAAGAAGGCATAATAAAATGTTCATTTTCTATTTCCTTTAAATCAATTAGCTGTTGCTCATATAAGGGGCTGTTTGATGACACAATACACATAAGCGGGTCTTTAATGAGTGGTATATATTGAAACTGTTTAAAACTCGCTCGATTTAAAAAGCCACAATCAATCTCTCCGCTCACAAGCCACTGTTCGATTTCATAATAATCGCCTTCGCGTAACTCAATTTTTATACCTGGATACCTTTGTTCCATCACTCTAATAATGCTAGGCATCCATTTTGTCGAAATACTAGAGATTAACCCAATGCGTACTGTCCCCTTTGTCACTCCTGTAATATGCGCTGCTTGTTGTTGAAGCAGTTCTTCAGCTTGTAACACTTTCCGCATCGCTAATAGCATTGTTTGCCCATCAGTTGTTAGCTTTACTCCTGCACGACTACGGTGAATGAGGGGAAAGCCAAATTCTTTTTCTAAACTCGATATCGCATGGCTAATGGCTGACTGTGTTAATCCTAATTGCTGCGCCGCTTTTGTAAAACTTTGTACTTCTGCAACCGTTTGCAAAATTTCGTATTTAATCAAACTCATTATGTATATACCCCTATTTTTTAATCATCCATGAATTTCTTTCATGTTAACCATTATAAACATTCGTTTTACTAATCACAATGCTCCTTATATAGTTGTGTTATAACAGTTTTTTATGGTGGTGAAAGGATGAGTTTACAAAACAAAGCAAATTTATTGATGGTAATCGTTACGATGTTTTGGGGGTTGAGCTATACATTTATGACGATGGGACTTGAAACACTCGATACATATAACATCGTCGCTCTAAGATGTTCAATCGCCTTCGTTGTGGCGGGGCTCATCTTTTACAAAAAAATGAGGAACATCAATATACAAACATTAGGATTTGCCGGTATCCAAGGCTTCTTACTATTTACTGTCTTCGCATTAAGTTTATTCGGATTACAAACAACCACTGCATCTAATGCTGGTTTTATTTTAAGCTTAACGGTTGTGTTAGTACCGATTTTTTCTAGTTTTTTAGACCGTAAATTGCCATCAAGGGCCGTTACGATCGCTATTATCATTACAATGTTCGGTATATCCGTACTCACACTAAAAGACTCCCTATCATTTAAGCAAGGGGATGTTTTAATTGCAATCGCAGCATTTGCTTATGCAGTTTACCTCATTCTTAATAGTAAATTTACAAAATCGGTTGATTCTATTTCATATGGCACTTATCAATTAGGATTTGCAGGATTATTCGGTTTGATTCTCACATTCCTCTATGAATCCCCTACACTGCCTTCCACATCAACGAGCTGGATTGCTATTTTAGGATTAGGCATTATTTGTACAGCATTTTGTTTTATCGCACAATCTGTTGCACAACAGTATACATCGCCTACGCATACAGGACTCATTTTTTCATTGGAGCCAATTTTCGCAGCTGTTTTTGCGATGATATTTATCGGTGAAGTATTAACATTCCAACTCTTCATTGGTGGTGCTCTTATTTTATGTGGGACTTTAATAGCTCAATTTGAACAAATATATTTAACACGTTATATGAATAAACAATCAACAACACATAAAGAAACAGCTTAAGGATAGCACTTAGGCTGTTTTTATTTTAGAAATTAGAACAAACGCTCTCTATTCTTCACATATGAAAAATAAACATATCTATCGATACTGTCATATATTCGCTAGAAAAAACATAGATTAGTTAATAGCAAGCAAATGTCACAATGTTTGAAATATACTTTCATTTTTCTTAACAACAAACTGACGTTATTATTAAGTAGTTATAATTTCTCTCATATTTTTATTAAATAAACAAAGGAAGTGTTTTATATGGTAGGACGTAATGATTTGTGCCCATGCGGTAGCAATAAAAAATATAAAAAATGTTGTGAAGGTAAGCAGCAAGTAGATGTAAAAAGCTTAATTAATGAGGAAATTGAAAGTACTTTACAAACTTTTTATGCTGTATATCCAGAGAGAAAAGACATTCGCGAATACATTGAATTAGTGAAGAAATGGTCACCTGCGATGAACGGAAAATTACAACGTGAATTAATCGAAGCGGTTGTACTAGATGAATTTTTCTTCCACCAACGCCCAGACATTTGGACAAATTATTTAAAGCGACAAACGAAACGTACATTACGCCCGCAAACAGCCTCATTGTTCGAACAATGGCAATCGCCTGAGATTTTCATCGGTATCGTAGAAACTGTAGAAGAACGTTATTTTAAAGCGGCTCACGCATTAACTGGCAAAACATATATGATTCGTCGCGAAAACAATAAGCCAATTCCTGAAGGTATGTATGTGTTTGCATTCTTATTACCAGATGGTTCAGAACAAGTAGATCATGTATTAGCTGTATCGACAATGATTTTCTTCCCTGCTGAGCATACAAAAGTATTTGAAAACTTCGCAAAAACGTTTGCAAATCAAGAGCAAGATGCTCTTACATTCTTAAAAGACAACCATTTGGCATTATGGACAAGCTTAGTTGCTGGTGGCTATGCAGGGGAAGAATTTACAACGTTTGAGCAAGATGTATTAGAGCAAACGAAAAACTTCTTAGCAGAACATAACCGTAATAGTGAAGCATTAATCGTTGCATTAGAAGACTACTTAATCGAACAACAACCGAAAGCACGTAAAGCGGCTGCTATTGCGGCTGGAGCTATTCGTTTCGGTCAAGACCGCGGCCTATTTGACGGGAAAGCATTTACAGTAAAAGAAATCTCTGAAAGCTTCGGTGTATCTGCTTCGTCATTAAATAAATACTATCAAGATTTACTAGAGTATACGGCTGTCTCAGCTTAGTGTAAATTAAGGAAATATGAAAGGACTAACTTTGTGAAGTTAGTCCTTTATTTATGCCATATCATCTTTCACTTTCATCAGTTCTTTCCCTAAAAACTGCAATTGCTCCCCTACTGTACATTGTGTAATACAGAAAAGATGCGCTCCTGTTTTCCCCCGCGTTTTTCGAAGGTCGCGGATGACAAGACAATCTGTACAATATGTGTCTGTTAATGCATCAATTTCTTCCATCACCAATACTTTGTTCATCAGCGCCCTCCTGTAAGTTTTTTTGTTTTAGTTAATTATTCTACCATATTTGAGGAATACTATTCAATAGTACATTGCCTAACCGATGAAGTCCATCAGTATAAAATGGGCACTAGACATTTTGAGGTCATTTCTTTTTTGCTATAATATACAAAAAGAAGAATTGGAGAAAGTGAATGTTAGAAATTTACATTGATGCAGCGAGTGCTGGCAATCCCGGAAAAAGTGGTATTGGCATTTACATTAAAGGGGAAGGTCATCAAATTAAAATAAGCGAATATATCGGTGTGACAAATAATCATATCGCGGAATTTACTGCACTTGTTCGTGCGCTTGAAGAAGCGATCAAGCTCGGTTCAAATCTGATTTCCATGCGTTCCGATTCTAAAATTGTCGTGAGCTCCGTCGAAAAAGCTTATGTAAAAAATGAAGAATTTAAACCGTATTTAGCTCGTGCCTTACAGTTAATAGAAGAAATCGATTTATTCTTTATTAAATGGATTCCAGATAATCAAAATAAAGCCGCAGATGCATTAGCTCGACAAGCGATTCAACAGCAGAAATAATTGAATTGTCTTACATAAACAAAACGAGCACTACTTAGTACTCGTTTTGTTTGAAAAAACCATATATAAAACCATGTTTATTACTAATAATACCCCACAAAGCATATAAACCATTTGATAGTTAAACGCGACAGCAAGTAATCCTAGTACATATGAACCTACTGCGATTCCAATATCAAATAATGTAAAGTATGTTGCCGTAGCGTAACCACTACGATTTTGTAACGCCGATTGAACAGCTTGAGATTGCATGCTTGTCGTTAATGTGCCGTAGCCAACCCCAATACAAATTGCAGCCACGATAAACTGCCAAGCACTCGCCATAAAAGCTAATAAAAATAATCCTACTGAGAAAATAATAAACGATGGAATCATAACGAATCGAGGTCCCTTTTGATCGTATAGTTTACCTGTAAAAGGACGCGTAATGAGCATCGCCGCTGCGAATACCACATAAAAATAGCTCGCCACCGTTAGCATATCTTGTTGTTCTGCATAAATCGAAATAAATGATAGGACACTCGAATAAGATAACGCAAGCAACGCAGCTAAAAATGCGATAGGCAATGCTTTTCGTTCAAATAAATCATCAAATGTAAAATGAAGTCGGCGGTCCTCTACTTCTGGTACAACTAAATCATTTGTCTGTATCGTCAAAGCAATTAAACAACCTACTAATCCAATGACTGATAACACGATAAATAACAGTTCAAACGATACCGCTTGCACAACTAATAAACCAATGAACGGTCCAATGACAACCGCTAAATTGGTGGACATTGTATAATAACCGAGCCCTGCTCCTTTTCGTTCTTTCGGCACAATATCTGCCGCAAGCGCCCCTGCAGCGGTTGTCGCGATACTAAACCAAATCCCTTGGAAAAAGCGTAATACTAGTAAAATAGCAAAAGGCTGAACAAACAGATATAGTATTGTACAAGCTAAATACAAGACAACGCTTAATACAAGCATTTTTTTCTTGCCATATATATCAAGTAACTTTCCGCTAAATGGTCGGACAATAATAGCAGAAATTAAAAAAGCCGTTACAAGTAAACCAGCATCATCATCGGTTCTTCCTAAATTTCCTGTAACATATAGCGGTAATGTCGCGATCAGTGCATAAAATACTAAAAAAATAGACAAATTCGTTAAAAACAACGCGATAAAACGCTTCGTAAATATTTGATTTTTCACTTCCAAAACAATCAACCTTTCATCTTCTGTAGCAATTCCATCAGCTGTGTTGTATCTGCATCCGTTAAATGGACGGTCATCTTCCTTTCAAATTCAAGCACCGATTGTTCGACTGCTGGCATTAACGCAAGTGCCTTCTCTGTTAAATAAACAATTTTTTCGCGACGATCCGTTCCCTCTTCCCGTCTGACAAGCCCTAATGTTTCGAGTCTTGTAACAGTTCGTGTAACAGTTGGCGCTTCTACATTTAAATACTTCCAAATAGCTGTTAACGTCATGGGCCCCCGCTCTTTTAACACAAATAAAATCGTCCATTGCGAGCTATATAAGCCATGCTCTTTCAATACATCATTTAAATGATTAACTAAATAACGATATTGTTGAAAAAACGTATGAAATAGTGGATTCATTTTTATCCCTCCATATTTGTTTACCTAAGTAAATAATAGCATTACTCATTCTACGCTTCTTTTTTATGTGTGTAAATAAAAATGCTAGTAAACAGACATTTTGTTTACTAGCAAAGCATTTAATGTTAATCGCTATATTCCATAATATTTAGTAATGCACCAACCGCTCCGGAAAATCCAGAATCTTTTAAGAAAATAGGTGTATGCTTTTTTAAAGTTGTATAGTATGAAAGCACTTTTGTGAGATTTTCGTTATCTGTTAACGTAGAGCCGATGAACACGATATGCTCGACCTTTCGCTCTTCAGCCACTTGAATACTTAATGTTGTCAGTACTTCCCCAACAAGCCCTTGTACAGTCGCTAATACATCTTCTTTCGGATGATTAACTACTTCTGTAATCCCTATTTTTCCGAAATTACTAGCCGTTAAATTTTCGTCAATCGGTGTATCCATTCCTTGATAAATATCTTTGACTAACAAATCAATAAAAGCCCGATTGCCCTTCGCTGCAAGGGATTTAATTTCCTCAAAATCTGTAATGCCTGTTAATAATGCAGCTAACCCAACGAGTGTACCCCCGCCGATTCCTGTTCCACTAACACGAGCATGAGTGTTCCCGTCCATATAATGAATCGATGTGCCAGTACCTATATTTGTAATGACACTCCGTTCGATACGATGGCCCTCTTTTTCCAGCAAATAACGAACTCCTTTTAACGTCGCTTCAAATTCCACCATATAATGAATGGATTTAGTTGTTTGTAAAATATCACGTAATTGCTCAATACGCCCACCAGTTACGCCAATTTTCTCAATTTGCGGGTGTCTATCTAGCCACTGTTTCACTAGCTCCATCTCATTAGAGGGAAAAACTTCGAGTACTAGTGCTCCATCTTCATTCATATATGCAAGCTTCGTGAGTGTACCCCCAGTATCAATACCTACTATTTTTGCCATTCACCTTGCTCCTTTTCATTCTCCCTTTTCTAATGATAACGTTTCCAATCACTATAGTATGGCATAATTGTACTACAGTTCAATAGTTTCTTTTGGAAATAAATCTCGTTTTGTAAATTCTTCAATAAGAAGATGCTCATATTTTTTTAACAAATGACAGATTTTCGCTTCGAATACATGTACAGGCTCATCTTGCATAGAAAAACGAGCAACCGCTTCCTCATCACGTAAAATTTGTTGCAATGTCATCATCTCTGTTTTAGGCATACTACAGCCATGTAAGCGAAAAACTTTCGATAAAGGACGCAATCCTGCACGTGTTAAAATCACTTTACAATCAACCGTTTGTACAAGCTGCGTTAACATGTTCTTTGCGATTTCGCTCGGATGGATTGTCGTCAATTGCACCATTTCCGTTTCACCTTCATTATTTGTTCGCTGTTCTTCATGAACTGAAAATTCTAGTTGTTCATAGATTGTCGAAACCTTTTCCATGACAATCCCATTCCGTTGTACCTGCAAATCAATCGAACATAAAACTAAATCATAATGTGTTTCCGTAGGCTTTAAACTCGATAAAATAACACGTAAATGATCAGTTTTTTGCTGTTCAATTAACCATTCACCGTTCGTTGCTTCAAAAATTTTGCGTAAACTATCCGCATCTGCAAGTGCACGGTGCTGTACCTCTACCTCTAGCCCTAATTGCTTCATTAATCCTGCTAAACTAGGTTGTTCCTTTATATGGTGGGCTATCATATACTTTTGTTGAAAATCGATCATCGGAAAGATGAAGTCACTTTTCATATAATTACGCACAAGTTCCTCTTCAAATACTTTTCGATCGAACTCACCAAACGTCAAAAAGATGCAATCCCCTTTACACCAACGTTTAAATGTATACATCGCTTCCTTAAAGGACGGTGCCTCCAACAGTTGTTCCGTTGTAATCCCCGTCAATTTTTGAATATGGGCATTTAATTTTTTAAATTTATATGGCTGAATAAGCTGTGTAAATGTGTCCATTGTACCGTCTGGATTCCATTTAACAGCTCCTAGCTCAATCATGTATTGTCGACCACGTATTAATGCCGCCTCAATATCAATACAAATATATGTATTTTTTCGCATCACTTCGTCCACCTTCAACTTTCCGAGATTAGAAAGACACTTCTTGATTGAATTACTGTTCTTTTCGTGCGGATATCCAAGAAAACACTATTGCTATCCCCCGAAAAAACACCCAATCTCCCTATTAATATTGTAGCGCAAATCAATAGAATTGGACATTAAGATATGTTGTTTTTCCTTATTTTTAGTGGTATCTAGAAAATATTCGTCATTTTATTAGAGAGATTGTTGTACTTTGTATTTTATCTTTTACGCAATTTGGGGTACGATAGAAAGGGTAAGCATGAAAGACTGGAGGAACACTCAATGAACGAAAAAGCACTGCAAAAAGATGCAATGCGTGTACTCAAAGAAACGAGCCGTACATTTTACATCCCAATTACATTTTTAGAGAAAGAATTGAAATTTGCCGTAGGTGCCGCTTATCTTTGTATGCGTGCACTGGATGAAATTGAAGATCATGAAGATGTAGATAATGATATCAAGCATGATATTTTAATGAATGTACAACACCTGTTTAAAGAACCATTCAATGAAACACAATACTTTGAATTTTTAGGTGCTGAAAAAGAAAAAATGCCCGAAGTAACGCTTCGTCTGAAAGATTGGATTGAGTTTTGCCCTGCTGGCGCTCGCCCAATTATTTTAGCTGCCTGTGAAGAGATGGCGATGGGTATGGGGAAATGGGCCAAACGCAACTGGCATGTTGAAACACGCGAAGACTTAGATGAGTATACATATTATGTTGCTGGCTTAGTTGGTCGCATGCTTTCAGAGTTATGGGAATGGAAAACGGGCTTAATTACGGATCCTGAATTAGCTATTGGCTATGGTCGCGGGTTACAAGCGGTAAACATTTTACGTAACCAAGAGGAAGATATGGATGACCGTGGTGTTAGCTTTGTCCCAACAGGCTGGACGCGTGATGATTTATTTGCTTATGCAGATGAGCAGTTAAGCTATGGTGACGAATATATGAAGAGCGTCACTAGCAAACGAACAATCTACTTATTCGCTAAAATACCACATGCTTTAGCACATAAAACATTAAAAGCGATGAAAGATGGTCGTGAAAAAATGACACGTGCTGAAGTAGAGCAAACAGTAGAAGAAATACAAGCTGAAAAAATCGGCGAATAACGAAAGGGGGAAATGGATGATCCATTTCCCTTTTTTCTTGCACTAAAGACTACATAACTAATAAAATCCCTACACTACTAACAAGACAAATCGTTACGTACATCAGTGAAATGATATATTTCTTCTTTTCCCGTTGAAGTAGTCGTTCAAGTAATGCTCGAACGGCATATAGCATGGCGAAAAATAAAAATAGTAGTATATATATTTGTTTTCCAGAAACACCACTTGTCGAAATAAACATTAAAAATACTACACCTATGAGTATTTCAAAAACCATATGCCCTTTATTTAAAAATTGGTCAGAAAATTTTTTATTTGTTTCGATATTAAATTTCTTACGTAACACTACATCTAAAATACCAGCCGCAATAAATGCGCCAATTACAAATAATCCTAACACACTGTTACTCCTATTTCTCTGTTTTCAAGTATATTTGACGAAGCGCTTCAGGTACCATATTCCCCCCTGTTGACCATACAAGATGTACGGCATTATGCATTTTATTTGCTAAACCCTGTTCTTCTATATACTCTTTTCCTTCATAGACTAATTGAATCGGACCGAATACCCCCGCATGCGCAGAGGGCTCCATAAAGATATTTTCTTGTTCATACATCGCTTTTAAACTTCTAAATAGAAAACTATCATCCACTGTATAACATCCACTTATAACGGTATCCATTATGGAACCAACAAATTTAGATGCACGCCCTACGGCTAAACCGTCCGCCTCTGTTTCATTCGTTAACCCAATATCTTGTACTGAAATGCCGTCATGAAGCCCTGTCATCATTCCGAGCATCATACATGGGGATTGCATCGGTTCACCGAAGAAAATATGCACATGCTCTCCGAAAACTTGCTGCAGCCCATAAGCAACGCCACCTGGTCCCCCACCGACACCACACGGTAAATAAACAAATAACGGATGATCGGCATCTACGTTTACTTTCAGTTCCTTTAACTGCTCTTTTAATCGCAGTGCGGCAACAGCATATCCTACAAATAAATCCTTTGAATTTTCATCATCCACAAAGTGACACATTGGATCGTTTGTCGCCTCTTGCCGTCCTCTTTCCACAGCCACACTATAATCTTGTTCATATTCCACAACGACGACACCTAATGAACGGAGTAGCTCTTTCTTCCACTTCTTAGCCTCAGCAGACATATGAACTGTTACATGAAAACCTAGTTTTGCACTGATAATGCCAATACTTAACCCTAAATTCCCTGTCGAACCAACTGCAATTTTGTATTGGCTGAAAAATTTTCTCATATGCGGCTCGTTCAAAATCGCATAATTATCCGTTACTTTTAAATAACCATGCTCTATCGCTAACATTTCTGCATATTTTAATACTTCATAAATGCCGCCTCGCGCTTTAATGGACCCTGAAATCGGTAAGGCGTGATCACATTTTAGCATCAATCGGCCAGGAATTTTAATTGCACGACGCCCCTCAATTAGCCTTTTCATCGCTGCAATTTCCTTAATATCTGATTCAATGATACCGTTCGAAATTTTCGTTTCAGGAAATGCTACTTTTAAATATGAAGAAAAGCGCTCTAACCTCGCTTTAGCTTCTTCTACTTCTTCCATTGATACAACCGAAATAGCATGCTCTACTTTACGTTTTTTATTAATCCAAAGTACGTATTTTCGATCTACTAATTGCTGAACCATCGGAAAATCCGAACATAATTTTACTATATCAACTGAATTGTTCATTATTTGTCCCTCTCTTTTCGTGCTTGAATAGCGTGTTCACAAATTTGTCGAAATTTCATTTCAAACGAAATATTATTTTTTTCCGTTCGCTTTTTTGGCCCTTTTAATTTGCCACCAGCACGTCTAATTTTGGCACTTTCATATCTAAATGTAAGTAATTGGTCTATATTGTCAGATGTCATTTCTTTTCCATTAGCATCCATGACATATGCACCTTTCGCAATACACATCGCTGCAAGCCCATAATCACCTGTAATGACGATATCTCCCTTTGAAAGCGTATTCACTAGCTTGAAATCAACTGAATCAGGTCCTTTGGGTACAATAATTGTTATTACATTTTGTCTTTCAATCCGATGTGAAGTATCGCAAAACAAGATAGGTTTAATCTCATATTGAGATGAGATAAATAGCGCCAAATCAACAACTGGACAGGCATCCGCATCGATTAATAACTGAATAATAAGCCCTCTCTCCTTCTTTTAAATGCCAAAATTATATTATTCTAATATAATTTAAACTCCGTTTTTTTCAATATAAAATGAACCTCTCAATGGCACGTGAACTAAAAATGATATTGAATTGTTAGAAAAATCATAATACGATACTGCTATCAAATTTTTTTGGGGGTTACACAATGACGACATCAGTAATGACAAACGATACACGTGCAAAAGAATATATCAACAGCGTGTTCGAACAATTAAAACAAAAAAATGCACATCAACCTGAATTCTTGCAAGCAGCTGAAGAAATTTTATTTTCTTTAACACCTGTAGTTGCACAGCATCCTGAATATATCGAACACAATATTTTATCTCGTATCGTAGAGCCAGATCGTATCATTTCATTCCGTGTGGCGTGGCAAGACGATAACAACCAAGTACAAGTAAACCGCGGTTACCGTGTTCAATTCAACAACGTAATCGGACCATATAAAGGTGGTCTTCGCTTCCACCCAACAGTAAACGAATCCATTATGAAATTCCTTGCTTTCGAGCAAATCTTTAAAAACGCTTTAACTGGCCAACCAATCGGTGGTGGTAAAGGTGGTTCTGACTTCAACCCAAAAGGAAAATCAGATGCAGAAATTATGCGCTTCTGCCAAGCGTTCATGTCTGAATTATACCGTCATATCGGTCCAGATGTCGACGTTCCTGCAGGTGATATCGGTGTAGGCGCTCGTGAAGTTGGTTTCATGTGGGGACAATACAAACGCCTTCGCGGTGCATACGAAGCAGGTGTATTAACTGGTAAAAAACCTGGTTACGGCGGTTCGTTAGCTCGTAAAGAAGCAACTGGTTACGGCTTAGTATACTTTACAGCGGAAATGTTACGTGAAAAAGATGAGTCATTCTTAAATAAAACTGTAGTCGTATCTGGCTCAGGTAACGTTGCCATCTACGCAATCGAAAAAGCACAACACTACGGCGCGAAAGTAGTTGCATGTTCAGATTCAGCTGGTTACATCTATGATCCAGAAGGTATTGACCTTGCAGCAGTAAAAGAAATTAAAGAAGTAAAAGGCGATCGTATTCACACTTATTTAAACTACCGCCCGAACGCAGAATATCATGAAGGTTGTACAGGTATTTGGACAATTCCATGTGACATCGCCCTTCCATGTGCAACTCAAAACGAAATCAACAGTGAATCTGCACGCATTTTAGTAGCAAATGGTACAAAATTTGTTGCTGAAGGTGCAAATATGCCATCTGATTTAGAAGCAATCAACATTTATCTTGAAAATGACATTTACTTCGGCCCTGGGAAAGCAGCGAACGCTGGTGGTGTAGCTGTATCAGCACTTGAAATGGCACAAAACTCTAGTCGTACAGCTTGGTCATTCAACAAAGTAGATGAAAAATTACAAGATATTATGAAATCCATCTACACAGAATCGAAAGAAGCGGCTGAAAAGTATGGCTACGCTGGCAACTTAGTAGTTGGTTCAAACATTGCTGGTTTTGTAAAAGTTGCAGACGGTATGGTCGCTGAAGGCGTATACTAATACTTTTACCCTTATTATATGGAAAAGATGATGACTGAGGTCATCATCTTTTTGTTGGATAATTATTAGACGTCTCTCTTTAAAAATACGAACATTTTTATATTCACAACAATTAAATATTCGTGTTATAATGATTATGACATTCAAATTGGAGGGTTTTTTGTGGAATTAATCTATACTGGTAAAACGAAAGATGTATTTAAATTAGAAGATGGTCATTATGTATTAAAATTCAAAGACGATGTAACAGGTGAAAATGGCGTATTCGACCCAGGTGCAAATACTGTCGGTTTAACAATTGAAGGTGCCGGATTAGCTGGTCTTAAACTAACTCAATTCTTTTATTCACAATTAAATGCGCAAGGTGTACCAACTCACTTCGTAGATGCTAATTTCGAAGAGGCAACAATGACTGTAAAGCCAGCTACAGTATTTGGTAACGGCTTAGAAGTAATTTGCCGCTTTAAAGCTGTCGGTTCATTTTTACGTCGCTATGGTGCATATGTAAAAGAAGGTCAAGATTTAGATGCGTTCGTTGAAGTAACAATTAAAGATGACGACCGTCAAGACCCTCCTATCTCAGCAGATGCTTTAAATATGTTAAGTATTCTTTCTTTAGAAGAATATGCGATTTTAAAAGAACGTACAGTTGAAATTGCCAAATTTGTAGGGGCTGAGCTAGCGAAAAAGGGCTTAACACTTTACGATATTAAATTAGAATTCGGTCGCGACGCCAAAACAAACGAAATTTTACTAATCGATGAAATTTCTGGCGGCAATATGCGCGCTTATAAAGGCGACACTTATATCGAGCCTTTAGAACTTGAAAAAATTATGTTAGCTGAATAATTGTAAAAAAAGCAAAGTATTTTAGTTTATAAGCACAAGAGGATGTTTGAAAAGTTACCCCTTTTCAAACATCCTCTTTTTTTATCCTACATTAACATGTAGTAATGGATTACATAGCAACGATATCTTTTAGTGGCTGATTGAATAATTCAGATACACCAGAATCAATCGCAGCAGAACCAACCGCTTTAGCTACTACCCCTGCCACACGCTCATCCATTGAGCTTGGTATAACAAATTCTTCATTTAACTCTTCTTCTGTCACAAGGGATGCAATCGCTTCTACAGCAGCCAATTTCATCGCTTCATTAATATCTGTAGCACGTACATCTAGTGCCCCGCGGAAAATACCTGGGAATGCTAACATATTATTAATTTGATTTGGATAGTCAGAGCGCCCCGTACCGATAATACGGACACCCCACGCCTTTGCATTTGCAGGTGTAATTTCTGGGTTTGGATTTGCTAATGCAAATATAATCGGATCTTTCGCCATTGATTTAATATGCGCTTCTGTTAATAGATCTGCAACGGATACACCAATAAATACATCCGCCCCTACTAATGCATCATCTAATGAACCGCGTAACCCTTCTGGATTTGTTAAATTGGCAATACCGTCTTTAATTGGGTTCATCCCTTCAGGACGACCTTCGTAAATAATGCCCTTCGTATCGCACATGACAACGTTTTTATACCCCATTTGCAGTAAGATACGTAAAATCGCAATACCTGCAGCACCAGCACCGTTAATCACAACTTTCATCGTTCCAACTTCTTTACCGATGATTTTATTTGCATTAATTAGTCCTGCACCTACTACGATTGCCGTTCCGTGTTGGTCATCATGGAATACAGGAATATTACACTCTGCACGTAAACGGTCTTCAATTTCAAAACAACGTGGAGCAGAAATATCTTCTAAGTTGATACCACCATAAGTTGGTGAAATAGCCTTTACAACACGGACAATTTCATCTACATCTTTCGTACCTAAACATACAGGTACAGCATCTACATTAGCAAAACGCTTTAATAATAATGCTTTCCCTTCCATTACTGGCAATGCTGCTTCTGGCCCAATATCTCCTAATCCTAAAACCGCTGTACCATCTGTAACAATCGCCACTAAATTCCCTTTCATTGTATAGTCATATACTAATGATGGATTTTTTTCGATTTCAAGACATGGAGCCGCTACTCCTGGTGAATACGCTAAGCTTAAATCATATTTATCTTGCACAGGTACCTTTGCACGTATTTCCATTTTCCCACCATAATGTTCATGCATTTCTAAAGACTTTTTCATTAAATCCATTGTTGAATTCCTCCTAATTAATCACAATTTTCTTTCTATTCTAGCCCTTTATATTTTAGTATCATATTGCTTTACCAAAGCAAAGTCAACAATAATATTATTTTTTTTTGAAAGAAAATCCCTAATCGTTGAAAACCCTTGTTTTCTCATCAAATGCTCAATATTTCACAAATTATTTTTCCTATATTTAGGTTACATTTAATTATATCAATATAATTAAAGAAAGCACTTACATTTTATGAACCGTTTTATAGCATAGGGTTTTTTGTGAAGTAGTACACGTTTCATTTTCTCATGCAATATATGAATGATTTCACAAAGTATCTCTATGAGATTTATGTGAAAAGCTACACAATGACACAATTTATCCACATTTTAAACACTATCTTTACATGCAACATACACTCACTTAATATTTCTTTTCACTTAGCTTTCCTGTACAGTTATAAAAGTATTCATCATTGAAAGAAGGATTTTTATGTTATTCATTTTATTCGTAATTGGGTTTTTCGGAAATGTGATTGGCACACTTGCTGGTGGTGGTGGACTCATTACATTGCCGACGATGTTATTACTTGGCATGCCTGTACACGCTGCCATTGGAGCAAATAAAGTAGCAAATACCATCTCTACCTTGTCAAACTTTTATTCTGTCTTCAAACGAAAAGAGGCAACTTGGAAAGAAGTATTCCCCATTATCGTACTTTGTTTTATCGGTGGATTATTAGGTGGAGGACTTGCGTCATTATTTACAGCACAAACACTCACAATGATCGCTCTATGCTTATTACTATTTGCTTTTGTTCTCTCATTTTTCGGAAAAACAGATTTCGGAGAACAATTACAATTACATGTAAAAAAACGAACAGCTTCCCTACTTATTGGAATTGGTGTTTATGATGGCTTATTTGGTCCCGGAAGTGGCACACTCCTTTTATACATTTATGCAAGCGAAAAATTAGCTTATATGAAGGCTGTTGTATTAGGACGCGTTGGTATCTTTGCGACATGTTTCGGTGCAGCGTTGATGTATATTGTAAATGGACAAATATTATGGGCAGAAACAATGGCTTTAATGGTAGGCTCCATCATTGGCTCACAACTCGGCATTATATTAGCAAGGAAAGTCAGTGCAAAAGTAGCGAAGTACTTATTACGTATAATTACAGCGATTTTAATCGTCCAATTAATACTAGAACTACTAAAATAGAATCTTATCACCCTATTCATAAAAGACTCCTACTTATCCATTGCTCCACTGTATTTCATCTATTACACTTAAATGGATATAGGAGGCTCTTTTATATGACAGAAAACGATTCGAATAAACACGAAGAGCTCACTGAAGAAGAATTTTTGGAGCTCGTATTAGAAGAACAGCAAAAAGCATTAGCAGAAGAAAGAGAACGGCGGAAACATGGTGTTATAAAAAAAAGACAAACACCTATGATAAGGATGTTTGTGTGGATTATGGCATGTATACTTGTTTTCAATACATTTGCTATTGTATTCAATATATACTCCATTCCTGCGATTGAATTTTTACAAGTATCTACTAAATTATCGAATCAGGAAGATATTCAGCAATATAAAAAGGCCGTTGTAGAAATATCGACTGGCGATAGTAAAGGAACTGGTTTTGCGATTTCAAATGATGGTTATATTATTACGAATGAACATGTCATTGATGATGCACTCCAGTTGACAGTTGTATTTCCTGATGACGGCATCTATGAAGCGGAAGTAATTGCAACCTACCCTGACATTGATACAGCACTTATAAAAGTAACGGGTGAGGATTTACCACACTTACAAGTCGCACAAACTTATACGTATAATGCAGAAGAACATATCTATTTTATCGGAAACCCATTATATTTTACAGGCATTGCAAACGAAGGAACGGTCCTCAATTGGATACAGTTAACGGATTGGGAGCAGCCTGTGATGATGATGCAAGCTCCTGTTTATAAAGGAAATAGCGGTAGCCCTATTATTACCGAAACAGGAGAAGTTGTCGGTGTTGTCTTTGCTACATTAAAAACAGAAGAACACGGCAAAGTGGGATTATTTGTGCCAATTGATTATTTTCATGCAGCAATGAAGCAATAAACGAAAAGAGGAATTTTATGCAACTACAATTTTTAGGAACAGGAGCAGGTATGCCTTCCAAAGAACGCAATGTAACATCCATCGCCCTTAAGCTATTAGATGAAATTGGTAGTATTTGGTTATTCGATTGCGGAGAAGGAACACAGCATCAAATTTTACGTACAGCGATCAGACCGCGCCGCATCGATAAAATCTTTATTACCCATGTACATGGCGATCATATTTTTGGTCTTCCAGGCTTGTTAAGCTCTCGTTCATTTTTAGGTGGTGAATCACCGCTAACCATTTATGGTCCTGCACATGTTCAAACATTTATTGAAACAGCTCTTCAAATGTCGAACACACATTTGACCTACCCGATTCATTTTATTGAGGTACAAGAAGGAATTATATATGAAGATACCCATTTTGTTGTATATGCAAAAAAATTACAGCATGTGATTGAATGCTTCGGCTACCGTATTGAACAAAAAGATTTACCAGGACAATTACTCGTCGAAAAAGCGCAAGCACTCGGCGTGCCTCGTGGACCGCTTTATAAAGAGTTAAAATCAGGTCACAACGTAACGCTTGAAGATGGCTCCATTGTGAAAGCAAGCGATGTATTGAGTGCACCTAAACCAGGATTCACTATTACCATTTTAGGGGATACAAAATATTGCGATGCCTCTATTACCCTTGCAAAAGAGGCAGATATCGTTGTACATGAAGCGACATTTGATGCTTCTACAACAAATTTAGCTGCTAGTTATGGGCATGCAACAAATGTAGAAGCAGCGACAGTTGCTAAAAAAGCACAGGCAAAAAACTTAGTTATGACACATATTAGCGCTCGCTTTTTAAAGCAGGATGTAGAAAAATTAGTAAATGAAGCGCGGACAGTATTCCCCCATACATTCGTAGCAGACGATTTTACGCTATTTGAATTTAAAAATGGACAGTTAGTAAAAGGATAAAGCGAGGTGTGTTGCCCAATACAACACACCTCGCCGACTATTGACAAATGCCCATTTTGTCTAACATGTATGATCTAAAATTTATGGTAATAATAACTCAACGAAATCTACAGGTACATATGTTTTTGTTGGTTCTAGTAAAGCGGGTGCTTCTTCAAAATAATGCAATGCGCGGTTATATCCATATGCTTTTTCACCACGTGTAATCGTAAATGAAGCATTTTGCTTAGATAGAATCGCCCCTTTACCTGTCGCCTTCACAGTCCACCCTAACTTTTCAGCAATTAGTCGAAGTGGTACCATCTTCACACCATTCACTACATAGGAGTCACCTTCAATAATTTGCTGAATCGCTGCCATTTCCTCAGAAACCTCTTCTTCCTCATCGTAGCTTAAAACAATGATTTTTGATGGTGTTGTTTGTGCAGGAATGCTAAATGTCGTGAATGTGTAAAATACAGCAACATCTTTCCCTACAATATCTTCTGCTTGTAAAGCTGTCCCTGATAGATTTTCAATCACCGTATCTTCGGAAACATTTAATTTCAGCTCTTCATTTGCAAAGTTTTCATCAAACTGTGCCACTTTTGCAAAGCCCATTTCTTCTGTTTGCACAACAATTAACTCTGGTGAATATTGTGGTGGATAAATTAAAATCATCGGTTTATTGGCATTTACATATGCTGTAAATTCCATTCCTTCTTGTAATTCTACAGGTTTGCCTGTGTTATCCACGACGACTGTATCTTCTCCTACAACGATGCTAAACATGTCATCTTGTTGTTTGATTAATGCATAGTACGTCCCATTATCACGTTTTTCAAACGCTGGGAATGTCCCTGTCAATTTGATGAAGCTTTCTTGGACTTGCTCCTCCTTTTCATCATTTTCACTTGCATTTACTGGTACAACATCTAACTCATTAGCAAACCCAACTGGTGCAAATGCTCCCCCTACTAATAGTGCTGATAAAGCGAATGGTACTGATTTTTTCATGATTGTCTCTCCTTTAAAAGTTGATTCAATAAATTAGTCGAATAACTTTGTAAAAGGTTACAATTTTTTATATTTATTTTAATTTTAATGTAATAATATGTAACAAGTTTTGTTCACTAATTAATACATAATTAAAAGCGGAGGGCGTTCTTTTGAAAAATGAAAAACACCAGAATGTATTTGATGAACATTCTGGTGTTTTGCTTCTTATAAACATTTAGCTCCAATATTGCCTAAGCTGCGCTATATGCTCATTTTATGAAAACATATTAATCGTGAAGATAATGACCGGCATTGATATTACATCAATTAAAAACGCGCCGACAATCGGTACAACTAAAAATGCGGTACGTGATGGACCAAAACGCTCTGTTGCTGCCGCCATATTCGCCATCGCATTTGGCGTAGCACCGAGTGTATGACCACAGAAACCTGAAACCATCACCGCTGCATCGAAGTTTTTCCCTAAAACGCGGAATAGAATGAAAATTGAGAACAGAATTACAATAAGAACTTGAATCGCTACAATGATTAATAATGGTAATGCTAATTCTGCAATTTCCCATAGTTTGATACTCATTAGTGCCATTGATAAGAAAATTCCTAATGTAATGTCACCAATTAAGTCTACAATGCGCATATTAATGGCATTTGGCGCTACACGGTCTACAATATTACGGAGAATAACGGCTGCAAACATTGCCCCTACATAACCTGGTAATGCATAACCCGTTGCTTCTGAGAACCAAGTACCGATATAAGAACCGACTGCCATTGCAAATGTAATGAGTAATACTTGCGTAAAGAAGTTGTCTGTTGTAATTTCCTCTTTTACTTCTTCAACTTCCTTAGCATTTTGTAACTCTGTTTCAGATGGCTTTAAATTATATTTTGTCATTAAATATTTAACGACAGGACCGCCGACTAAACCACCCGCAACTAAACCTAAAGTAGCTGCCGCTGCACCAACTGATAATGCGGAACTAACGCCTAATGCTTCCACTGTTTGACCATAAGCAGCTGCACCACCATGTCCACCAGACATCGATACAGCACCGGCCATCATACCGATTAACGGCTCAATGCCTAATACTTTTGCAAGAGAAACCCCAACTACATTTTGAATAACTGCAATTGAACCAGCTGCAATCCAATAAATAATTAATAATTTCCCACCTAATTTAATAAGGCTAAAGCTTGCCCCTAGACCTACTGTCGTAAAGAACGTAATCATGAACAAACTTTGTAATGATGTGTCCACTGTAATTTCAACAATGTTAAAATATTTTAAAAACGTGACGATTATTGCAAAGAGTAATCCACCTACTACAGGTGCCGGAATACAGAATTTTTGTAAAATAGGACTACGTTTAATTAAAATTGTGCCGATTGTTAATACAAATACGGCTAGGAAAATTGTCGCTGTCTGATCGAATGTCATTTCTTAATCTCCTTTTGTAAGTTGGGGTTGATTTCCGTTCTACTCAATAAATAGTTTATCGAATTACTGATCATCCCCGAATTTGTGTCATAAATCTGTAAATTGTAAAACCACTTCATTAATAAGATGAGCCCCTAATTTGACTGTACGTAAATCTTGATCTAACGCAGGATTTACTTCGCATATATCAAACGAGACCACTTTCTCAAATGCTGTGATAAATCGAAGAAGATGTCGAACTTGAATGGCAGATAGACCAAATGGTGAAGGGGCACTTACACCAGGCGCCTCAGCCGCATTTAGTACATCTGTACATAGCGTTACATATACGACTTCATGTGCTTCGATAAACTCAGCTAGTCTTGCTTGTACTTGTTCTAAATGCCCAAGCATCTCATCCTCTAAAATATAGTTTACCCCGTATTTGTTTGCTTGTTCAAACAAGTCACGTGTATTTCCATATCGTTGAATTCCTACAACACAATAAGAAGCATTTGAATCTTCATCTAAAATTTGGCGGAACATTGTACCAGATGAAGTTTGTTTTTCGTATGGTCTCATATCAAAATGCGCATCAATATTAATAATGCCTATTTTCGCTTCTGGATATGCTTGGCGAACACCTAAGTAATGACCGTAAGTTGTTTCATGACCACCACCTAATACAATGACCGGAATTTTTTTCTCTAAAATGTCCCTTACTCTTTTACCAAGTGCCTGTTGCGCCTCTTCTAACTCATCATTATGACAAGCGATGTCCCCTGTATCATATAGCATACTTTTTTCCGAACCATGCCAAGATATACTTGATAATGCTTGGCGTAAAGCTTGTGGTGCATCTTTTGCGCCAATTCTTCCTTGGTTACGTGCTACACCTGCTTCACATTCAAAACCAACAAAGGCTACAGTCTTTTCACCTTGAGATAAAGCGGTATGCTCAATCACTTTTACTACTTGATGATATCTTAATGTAAGCGGTGTCACTGGATGATCTACTCGCCCCTGCCAATTTGTCTTTGCCATTACACGAACTCCTCTCTGTACTATCTAAGTATATTGTTACATTTATCATAAATCTAATATATAATATACATAAAATTATAGTTTAAATTTATAAATGAGGTTAAACAGCATGGATATTAGACAACTAGAGTATTTTATACAGCTTGTTGATTCAATGAGCTATTCAAAAGCAGCAGAACAATTACATATTTCTCAACCTTCTCTTTCCATAGCAATTAAAAAATTGGAAGCCGAGGTAGGACACCCCCTTCTAGAGCGTCACACTAGAAAATTACAGCTTACAGATGTAGGAGAATTATTATACGCACGAGCAAAAGAGATTTTATTGAACGTGAAAATTTTACGTCAGGAATTGGATGAAACCGGGAAATTTGGACAAGGTGAAATAGCCCTTGGTGTCATTGAATCCGTGAAATATTGGGTTCCTTCAACCATTCATCAACTCAAAAACATTTACCCTCAAATGCATTTTAAACTTGCCGATGTATTAAGTGCAGCAGAAGTGAAAAAATCTTTAAAAACACAGCATACACATGTAAATATTACAAACCAACAAGTGGAAGATGATGCCGTAGCGGCGATTAAATTATACGACGAACCACTCGTCATCGTGTTTCCAAAAGAACATCCACTCGCCAAAAAGGAGCATTTAACACTAGCTGATTTAAAAAATGAGCCCTTTATTATTTGTGCTGAAGGATTTCAATCTAGAAAAGATATTTTAACCGCCTTTCATGCAGAAAATATTAATCCCAATATCTATTATGAAGTGGAGCATTTCGAAACAGCCGTCTCACTTGTGCGGGGAAATTTAGGGATTACGATTTTACCTGAAAGTTATTTACAAGGACCGACTGCTAATTCGATCGTCCAACGAAATATTCATCACCCACTACTACATCGTTCCGTCTATTTAACATACTTGCGTCACCGCCACTTACCACTTGCTATGCAACACTACATTGACATTGTAAAAGATTATTTTCATATTACAGATTAAAAAAGAGTGTAGACAAAGTTTGATTTTGTCTACACTTATTTTTAAGTAAAGCTTAAACTATTAAAATATTTAAATCGTTACTACTATTTCTCCTGAAAATACAGCAGTTCCTGAGATGGAAATAGATATGCCTTCATTTACATGCACATATACTTTTCCTTCTTTATTCATTTCATGACCTTGTTCTACAATTAATGTGGCAGGAAGCATGAGATCTGGCTTTATAAATTTTTTATAATATGCACCCATCACACCTGAAGCCGTTCCTGTTACTGGGTCTTCCAGTATGCCAGCAGATGGGGAAGAGAAATGACGACCATGCATCGTACTCTCAGCATCATATACTTCTAAGCATAACGGATGGATTGATACATTTGGCTTGGCAGGGGTTAGGGCTGGGAACTTCTCCTGCTGTGGTTGCATTTTTGAAAAGCTTTCTAGTTTCTTAATCGGTACAATCAATGTCCAGTTACCAGTGCTACCATACATGACAGGATAGCGTTCATCCAGTTCATCTACGCCTAATCCAATAGAAGCTGCCAATTCTGCCATAGAGCCTTCAAATGGGATAAATTCAGGTGCGGCTTGTTGCATCGTAATGAGTATTTGCCCCTCTTCCTCTTTTACTTCAATCGGTAATATACCTGCCTTTGTCTCAATTAAAAAACGATTTTGTTCAATCATCCCTGCTTCTTTCATCGCAAAAACTGTTCCCATTGTTGCATGTCCACACAAATTCGCCTCAAAACCTGGCGTAAAGAAACGGATACGGTAATCTGCTACTTCTGACGGTAGCACAAAGGCTGTCTCACTAAACCCTACTTCTTTTGCAATCAATTGCATTTCCACTTCTATGTAGTCCTGACCATTTAACACAACTCCTGCTGGATTTCCTTTATTTGGTGTTGTGCTAAATGCATCAATATGTAATACTTTTTCTTCTTTCATGACAAGCCTCCATATATGCATTTTAATGTTCCAGCATAACTTTTGCTGGGATACGGCATTGTTTTGCTCGCGCCAGGTAGTTTTGACCGGATGCAGCGACGTTTGGCTCGGATACCGTAGCTTTTTGACCGCTCAATGTCGACAGTTTTATTTAGGTCCAATTGGTAGTTTTCCAATAATCATACTCCTATCACGTACTTTCATTTCTCTTCCTTACTCATAACGAGCAAATTTATATACATATATTACCAGTTAAGTAACTGTTGATTTCCGCTCCATTCGGCTCGCTTTCCACGGGCATGGCTTCAGCCTCCTCGTCGCTCGTACCTCGGTGCTCCTGTCGCTGCGCTTTCGTCGCAAATAAATTTCCTGCGGGGTCTTCAGCTCATGCGATTCCCGTAGGAGTCTCGCCGATTCCACTTCAATCAACGGGCAAGTCATTTTTGATCATGTTTTTCTAAAAAAACGCTTCTATAAAGGAAATATTTTCTTAATCAATACATTTGGTTGAGTACAATAATCAGTTTTTAAAAATAAAGAAAGATTCTCATCCATTTCGGTAGAGGCTGAGCAATTATACATGCAAACGGAAAGAAAATGATTTCTTTTAAAGAAGAGAAATGTTTTTCTAGCATATTGAGAAGTATTTACTTTTGCCGTAGCGCGCCATAGCCACAGGAGCCAAGATTTTCTTTGCGACGAAAGCGTAAGCGTCAGGAGCAGGAACAGGAGATCCAAACAGGCCACGCCTATTTTAGCTCCTGTGTAGGCTGTGGCAAAGCGCGGAGGCTATGATACATGTCTTTTACTATTTAATTGGTATTTTTAGGATGTATTTTTGCTCATTCAGAGTTCCTTATATAAATAGGCGAAATCACGAATGATTTCGCCTATCTACTATTCTTCACCTGTTGCTATAGGATACTGTGTAATCCAATCGCTATAACTACCGACATATAATTTTACATGATTGTAGCCTGCTTCTTTTAATACCGTATACAAGGGGGAAGCAGTAACACCTGAGCCACAGTAAACGACTACTTCTTGATCCGTTGGTACAGCCTGCTTTAGCGCGTCTGTTACAACAAGGTGAGCGCCGTCTTTTACTTGCTCCCAGTCAAAATTCTTCGCCGTTGGGATATGACCAGCTACTGGGTCCAGTGGCTCGTGCTCCCCACGGTAACGAATGGCCGCGCGCGCATCTAGCAACACAGCTTCTTTTTTACCTTCCGTAATCGCCTTTACATATTCACGATCAGCATAGATGTCCTGTTGCCAATTCGGTGTAATACTCGAACGATCAAACGATTCTTTATTTGATGTCGTAGCATACCCTGCATTTTTTAATGCTTCAAATCCGCCATTGACGATAGCGACATTTTCAAATCCAGCATATTTCAACATCCACCAAGCACGAGGAGCAAAAGGTGCTCCCCCTTGGTCATAAATATAAATACGATCTGCTAAATGTAAGCCAACATGCTCAAATAATTCAATAAGTTGCTCTTTTTCTGGCATTGGGTGACGACCATCTTGTTTTGACATATTCGATAAGTCTCTTTCCAAATCAAAATAAACGGCCCCTGCCACATGCTCTTTTTCGTATTGTGTACGCCCTTCATTGTTGTCCATTAAATTAAAGCGTACATCAATAAAACGTGCAGGTGTCTCTACTTGATCTACCGTTACAAATACATTTGTCATCTGAGCCACTCCTTATTTTTGAAGTTGTGCATAAATTTCTTTCCACGTTGCAAGACGGCTTTCCTCTTGTAGCAGCATGCGCTCTGTTTCAATTTGCTCAAGTGCTTGTCCAAACAGGTGCAGACGTAAACCTTCTGCTTCTTCTGCAATAAAACGCATTGCCCAATCTTGCAGGCGGTTCTTTTCATCTTCAACATATTGTTGTGCATCTGGTTTTGTTAAGTTTTCCAGTGCTTCTTTTAGCTGTTCTTTCTCATTTTTCTCAAAGAACGCTTTTTGATTTTTATAATAAGATTTTACGCTCGCGTACTTCTCACGATGACTAAATGGTCCTACGAAGTCTAAAATGCTAGGCTCTTCTGACTCATAAGCTAAAAACGAGAAGCTATGGTTAAACTCTTTTAAGTTTTGTGCATCCTCTTTAAAACGTTCTTTCATTTTCTTTTGTACAAACTGTGCTAAACGGAAGTTTGTTACACGCATTTCCTGTGAAAAATCAAAACTTAACGCTTGTAATACTTCTTTTAACGCCGTATCTAATGCTTGTTGTGTCGACATTTGTGCAAATGTTGACGGGTTATAGCTTTCACGGAAGAAGTCTGGATAACGATAGTACACACGTTGCATAACGTAGTACAATAATTCATCAAGCTCTTGTTTTGTATCCGACTCAAGCATCGCGGTATTCGTTGTGCTATATGTGTTACGCACATGTTGTTCAAGCTGCGTCAGTTCCGCTAGACGTTCATCTTTACGCTTTAAGTTCTCTTCTGTTTGTTCGATTAAATCGTGCAGACGTGCATGCGTCTTTTCTACTTCCTCGTGTAACGCTTGTACGGCAATACTCATTAACTCATCATTTAGGAAATGATGGAATGCATCTTCAAATGGTGCCATACCTGAATGGAAATTGGCTTGCTCTTGCTTTTCCTTCAACGCCATTAAACTTGATACGCCGTATAGACGAGGGAAACGGATACCAAAACGTTGTAATTCTGAACGAACATACCCTTTTACCTCTTCGGCTTCTTCTGCTGTTGATGCTAAATCAATCGCATTTACGACGAAGAACATTTTGTCCAGTTCAAACGCATCTTTTACGCGCCCTAACTGAATTAAAAATTCGCGGTCTGCTTTGGCAAACGCGTGATTGTAATACGTAATAAATAAAATCGCATCTGCATTTCGAATATAGTCGAACGCTACTCCTGTATGGCGGGCATTAATCGAGTCTGCTCCCGGTGTGTCTACTAATGTGACACCCATACGAGTTAACGGTGAATCAAAGTAGAAATCGATATTATCAACAAAACATGATTTGTTTTCTTGCGCAACAAATTTCTCAAAGTCTTCACGATTAACACGAATGACTGTGCCAAGCTTTTCTTTAAATTCATTGTAGCCTTCTGAATAAGCGCGAATAAATGATTTATGCACATTTAAACGCTCATCTGTTAACTCCACAGCTAATCCTTCTGCAGCACGATTGAATGCCTCATCTAATGAAGAAACACGTAAACCAATTGCTTCATAGGAGCCTTGAATATCTTCTAACAGTTGAGCGGCTGTTTTTAATTGAACATCTGCTGTTTCGTGTGGATGCTCTGGTGTGACCGGGCGGATTTTATTGATCGCTGCCGTCGTTGGGTTTGGCGATACAGGCAATACCTTTGAGCCCATTAATGCGTTAGAAAAGCTTGATTTCCCTGCACTAAATGCACCAAATAAGGCAATGGTGAAGTCTTTTTTCTGTAAACGCTCTACCTTTTTCGTTAAGAAGTTTGCTACTTCTTTAAAACCTTGAACATTCCCTACCGCTTGAGCAGTTTTCAGTGCACTTGCAACAACCGCTTCTGTATTATGAGATGAACTTGCTTGCGTTAGCGCCATTTCTTCAAATACTTCTTGCTGTTGTTCTTTTGGTATAAGCATCGATTCATCAAACGGACGAATATCAGCTAATGCCTTTTCGTAATCTTGTTGCCATTTCACAAATTGATTTTTCGCAGCTGCACGCGTCTCTTTTGAACTTTGCTTCATTTGCTGATCGCTGAATACTTTCTGTTCATCGATTGCTTGAATTTGTTTAATCGCATGAATTTTATCTTTCATTGCATTAATTTTTAGCTGAACCGGTGCTGCTGCTTCTTGTGCTACTTGCTGTAAAACAGGTTGCATTTCTTTTAGCCATGCATCTGTGTCACGAACGAAGAAACGTTTTGTTGCTTCTGCTACACGGTTTGCAAAGTTTAAGACGGCATCCCCTGTTACCATGACGTTTCCTTGTACTTGATCTTCAATTACTGAAAACGGCACCGTAAACTCACGCGCATCAACCTCTGCCGCACGCGCATCCGTTAAAGCACCTACATCTTTTAATGCTTGCTTCATTAAAGACTTCATTAAACCGACGATTTGTGATTGTAAAACCGTTTGGTACTGATCTTTAACATCTTGTACACGACGCTCTTTTTCTTCAGCCGTTTTCTTTTTCGCTGTAAATAAACCACCGACTTTGAAACCTTCTGCACGTGACTCTAAGTAGGCACGCAACTTTTCACGGAAATCAGCTGGAATAATCGCTGCGTTATCTAAAATATCTTTCCGTTTCTCTTCAAAACGCTCCGTCCATTGTTCATATGAGAATAATTCTGTTTGCGTCGTTAATTTATTATACTGTTCTAATAAATCCTCGCGGTGTTGCCAATCATCTTCAGATAATACTTCCTCAGATGTTTCAAAGCGCTCCTGTTTCTCAGTCGCTAAAAACGCCTCATGTTCATGATGCAACTTCACTAACGTATTTTTCGCTGTTAGCACAAGTTGCTCCTGCCAATCTTCCATAGAATCCATGACAATTTTCTTTACTTTTGGAAAATCATTATGCGGATGATCTGTTGCCTTTAATGAAGTAAAGAAAATATCTTTCGGATAAACGCCCCATGCCGCAAATGAATTGTGAACAGACTGTTTAAATTCCTCAAAGGATAATTCTGCATCACGGTGTTTATCGATTTGATTCACAATTAAGTAGACATTTGCATTGTATTTCATTAATTGCTTTGTAAATTGGAAGTTCAATTCAGATTGAACATGGTTATAGTCCATTGTATAAAACACAACATCGGCAATATGTAACGCTGATTCCGTACTCATCGCATGTGCATCATCCGTTGAATCTACCCCAGGTGTATCCATGACTGTTACCCCCGCTGGTAAAGTGGATGTAGAGTGACCAATTTCAATTTGAGATACAAGCTCACCATTTTTACTTAATTCTTTTACTTGTTTAATATCATACCCTGCTTCAAATTTAACAGGCTTTTCATTGTGTAAATACAGAATCGCAAAATCTTCATCAGATTTATGCACTTTTACAATGTTTGCACTTGTAGGGATTGGACTTGTCGCTAAAATGTTTTCTCCGGAAAGTGCGTTAATCATGCTCGACTTCCCTGCTGAGAAGTGACCGGCAAAGCCGATTACATATTCTTTTTGCAATAGCTTACGGGCAAATAAATGCAGCTTCTCCATTCGTTCTGTGTCGTGATTTTGTTCATAGATTGTGTATTGAATAGAAGATTGTTGTAATAACTCTTCAATTTGTTGCTCTAAAGCATTCATTCTTTCTAATGCCCCTTTGTTCTTATTTTTGTCATAAACATATAGTAACACGAATGCGCTTGAAAATCGGCTATAAAATTACACGATTCACTACTTTTTTCTATTTTTCTGTTAATTTATTGTTTTAAAATCTGTCTATTTTCATGAAATTGCATGATAGAAATGCAATGAATTGAATATTCAATCTATTAACTTACTATATTTAGTCTGTACATACATAAATTCCTTATGATACCATGGGGAAAAAGCAAAGAAAAGGGGGATAAGGTTATGAGTACATCGAAGCACATTCAAACAATTTTAAATGGAACGATTCACGCACTACAAACTATTTTACCTATGAATATAAATGTTGCCTCCCCAACTCTTGTAGTAGAACCTTATATTCAGGAGGAAATGGGTGTATTAATTGGGATTGTAGGAGATTTAAAGGGACGTATTATTATTGATGGCTCGCCTTCTACATTTGGCAGTATTGGCTCAAGTATGTTTGGTATGCCACTTGAAGGTGAAATGCTCGAATCATTTACAGGGGAGTTTGGTAATATGATTGCAGGAAATCTTTGTACACACGCTGGTCAACATGAACTTGAGTTAGATATTACACCACCTACTGTAATGGTTGGTAATACGAAGCTATACGGTTTCCACCATGCTTTTCAATTACCTGCTACTATTAGTGATATTGGTAACATTACTATTTTACTGACAATTGACGAAGAAGATTAAACACGTAAGCAACGGCTTGCGTGTTTTTTTGTTTCAAAGTTCTTTTCCAAACGACTTACCGCAATCCCTTCTCATTTCTTAAATCCTTCAATATTTTCACACTTTCTTCACAAAATCCCCCTCTCCCTGTGAATTTTCTCACATCGTCTAAAAAGCTTTTTTTATATGATGAAAACACGTACTACTCTAATAAAAGTTGATAAGGAGGGATTTATATGGCACATAAGAAAAAGGCTGAGGCAGATTTAAAAGGCACGCTCCTCATGACGTTCGGAGTAGGTTTAATCATTATCATTGTTTGGGGCGCTTGTTTTGGTATATTCATGGATCGTTTTTAACATTAATCTGACGTTTTAAGGAGGGATTATAATGCACATACACAAGTACGAGAAATGGTGGCTTATGTTTGGCGGTGGTGCGCTCGTGGCATTTCTCATTATCTTAGGAATTGGTGCTTTCCATAACGGTACACACCCAAATGAAGGAAGAAAGACAATTGATTATGAAAATGTAGACAATATTGCACCGTTTAACAACCCAGGTGTACACAAAGTAGAGGGAAAAGATTGGGATTATGAAGTTGTACTTGTGGCTTCAGCATTCAACTATAACCCTAGTGATATCGAAGTTCCTCTTGGATCAGTTGTTAAGTTTTATGCAACAACAAAAGATGTTATTCATGGATATCAAATTGCTCAAACAAACATTAATATGATGCTTGAACCTGGCTATATTTCTGAATACGTGGCAGAGATGAATCAAGCTGGTGAATATGTCATTGTATGTAATGAATACTGTGGTACTGGACATACATTCATGTACGGTACACTGAAGGTGGTGGACGAAAATGCAGAAAACAGCCAGTAATGTACTTGTAGAGGAAAGAACGGTAATCAAAAAAGATTCTAAGCCTACATTACCCAAGCACAAAAACGTCTCTCAATTTATTCATGTAGAAGGCAAAGATGCAAAATTAGCAATGGCACATATGTATGTCGCATTTATCGCTTTATTATTAGGTGGCCTTGCAGGTTTACTACAAGTTTTAGTTCGCTCCGGTGAATTCACATTACCAACAGGGATTAAAATTGGCTATTATCAAGTGTTAACGGTTCACGGGATTTTACTCGCGCTTATTTTAACAACTTTTTTCATTCTAGGCTTTCAACTAGCTGCTGTTAGTCGTACTGCTGGTGCCTTTACAAACACCCAACGCAAAATCGGTTGGATTGGTTTTTGGTTAATGGTCATTGGTACCGCTGCTGCTGCAACAATGGTTTTATTAAATAAAGCAACTGTACTTTATACTTTTTATGCCCCGCTACAAGCACACTGGATTTTCTATCTTGGTTTAACGCTTGTTGTAGTTGGCTCTTGGCTATTATGTATTATGCAAATAATGAAATATCGCGAGTGGAAAAAAGCTCACCCTGGCGAGATGTCACCTTTACTAACATTTATGGCGGTTGTGAATTCGATTTTGTGGATTACAGCGTCTTTAGGGGTAGCTGTCGAAGTATTATTCCAATTATTACCTTGGTCACTCGGTTTAGTTGAACGGATTGATATACTTTTATCTCGTACATTATTCTGGTATTTCGGACATGCATTAGTATACTTCTGGTTATTACCTGCTTACATGGCTTGGTATGTTGTGATTCCAAAAGTGATTGGTGCAAAGATTTTCTCTGATTCACTTGCTCGTTTATCATTCATGTTATTCTTACTATTCTCGTTCCCAGTAGGTATTCACCACCAATTAACAGAACCTGGTATTGATGGATTCTGGAAATTCACTCAAGTTGTCTTAACATTCTTTGTTGTGATTCCTTCTTTATTAACAGCCTTCTCCATGTTCGCCACATTTGAACTGCGTGGTCGCGAACTCGGTGGGCGTGGCATTCTTGGTTGGTTTAAAGCATTACCTTGGGGTGATTCTCGCTTCTTATTACCATTCATTGGGATGGTAGCATTTATTCCTGGTGGTGCAGGCGGTATCGTAAACGCTTCTCACCAAATGAACCAATTAGTTCACAATACGATTTGGGTAACAGGTCACTTCCATTTAACAGTGGCAACGGCAGTCGTGTTAACATTCTTTGGCGTAGCATTTTGGTTAATTCCTCATTTAACGGGACGAACGCTCACACCAAAATTAAACTACTTAGGTAACATTTCAGGTATTCTTTGGGGTACAGGAATGCTCATTATGTCTTTTGCTATGCATATTGCAGGCTTACTAGGGGCTCCTCGCCGCTCTGAGTTTTCAACGTACGGTGGTGCTGAAATGGCTTATGACTGGGTTCCGTATCAAATCGCTCAAGCAATTGGTGGTACCATTTTATTTATCGCGATTATCCTTATTATGTATATCGTTATAAACTTAACTTGGTTTGCACCGAAAGGGCAAGAAGAGTTCCCTGTTGCGGAAGTTGCTGCTGGTGCTGAAAAAACACCAGCCATTCTAGAAAACTTTAAAGTATGGGGTATCATTTTAGTAGCGCTCATCTTGTTTGCTTACACAATCCCAATCTATGAAATTATTACGAACTCACCAGCAGGTTCAAAAGGGTTCCAGTTCTGGTAAAAATAAAATCCCCCCCATCTCCAGTTGAGTTGGGGGAGATTTTTTACAATTGATATAAAGCCGTATACTTTTCTTTTAAATAGTTCGCTAAATAGGAAGCATTAAGACCTTCCCCTGTTGCCTCTTGTAATAATTCAAATGGCTTTTTCAATGCTCCGTATTGATGTACTTTTTCTGTTAACCATTCACGGATTGGCTGGAGATTCCCTTTGCCACATAACTCATCAAAGTTTGGAATAGCTTGATCCATCGCGGCCTTCCACTGTGCTGCATACATATAGCCTAATGCATATGACGGGAAGTAACCAAAGCTCCCACCACTCCAGTGCATATCTTGCAGTACACCTTCCGCATCGTTTTTCGGACGAATACCTAAATATTGCTCATACTTATCATTCCATACTTGTGGTAAATCCTCCACTTGCAAGTTTCCATCAAACAATTCACGTTCAATTTCATAACGAATCATAATATGCAGCGGATATGTTAACTCATCTGCTTCAATTCGAATAAATGAAGGCTCCACAAAGTTAATCGCTTGTAAGAAATCCTCTACTGCTACATCGCCAAACTGCTCTGGTGAATGTTTTTGTAGTAACTTGAAGTTATGCTTCCAAAATTGTTCATTACGACCAATGAAATTTTCATAAAACAATGACTGTGATTCATGAATGCCCATTGATGTACCCTTTGATAAAGGCAGTCCATTAAGCTCCGGATTAATATTTTGTTCATAGATGGCATGACCACATTCATGAATTGTGCCAAAAATCGCTGAACGAAAATCATGTTCATCGTACTTCGTTGTGACACGAATATCCCCACTATTTAGTCCAATCATAAACGGATGTACGGTTTCATCGAGTCTACCTGCTTCAAAATCGTAGCCAAGTTGCGTTAAAAGCTCAAGTGAAGCCGCCCGTTGCCCTTCTTTCGGAAAATGTTTAAACAGCATCGATGTATCCGGTTTATTTGGCGATTCCTTAATTGCTTTCACAAGTAGTACGATGGTGTCACGAAGTTCTCCAAAGACACGATCTAAAATGTCCGTTGTCATTTCTGGCTCATATTTATCTAGCAAAGTGTTATACACTGAGCCATTTTTAATACCCCAATAGTGTACAAATTTCTTTTGGTACTCAACAATTTGTTTTAAGTACGGCAAGAATAAAGAAAAATCAGATTTCGCTTTTGCCTCTTCCCATACTGCTTCAGCTTTTGACTGTAAGATGACATACTCTTTGTATTCATCTGCAGGAATTTTTTTCGATTCATCATACGTTTTTTTTACTTCCTCGTATAGACGCTTTGTGACGAAATCTAATTCTTCCTTTGAAATTTCCTCTAGCAGCTGACCTAATTCGTCAGAAGTTTGAAGTGCGAATAATTCCGCTGATAATGTACCGACTACTTCAGCACGTTGTGGCAACCCTTTTTTAGGTGCCCCAGTACGCATATCCCAATAAATAACCGATAACGCCTCACTATAATTTTGCATTTTTTTCACATAGTTCATAAATGATTGTTTCACTGACATAATACACTCCCCTTTCCAATATTATAATTCGACTTTCGAAATAACGCCACTTTACATACTTTAAACAAAATAATTTCTACTCAATTATTAAGGCTCTTCACCAAAACGTGTACTTGACCGCACATTCCGTTACGGGCGGACGCTTTCCGCGGGCGAGGTTGAGCCTCCTCGTCGCTCATTCTTCGCTCCTGCGGGGTCTCAACTTTCTCGCTTTTCCCGCTGGAGTCGCCGCCCTTCACTCCATGTGCTTTTAGAATCCTACATTTTTAAATCAAGAACATATTTTGGTATTGAACCATTATTGATTTCCCTATTAAATATTCATAATTCCACTTAATTTATTACAGTATCTCATTTGTTTAACTATTTCTTTGTACTATTTATATTTTTTTATGTATTTTATTATAGGGACATTATACTAACATATACATATATTAGAAAACAGTCTATTTATCCTATTTCGAGAGAAGAGAAGTGAATAAAACAATGTCTATTAAGCGAAGAATTTCTATACTAACAACTGCTCTTGTCATGTTTACGGTTATTGCTACATTTAGTATAGACCTTTACTTAAATTGGAATAAATTATTAGATGACAAATACAACGAAGTGACTTCGATTAGTACATTATTAGATAATAGTCTAACAGGTACTTATAATGATTTACTGGAACACCCTAACATGACAGATGCAGAAAAAGTCGCTAGTTTAAACGAAAAACTGCAGCCTTATATCAATAATATCACCGATTCCTACGTAAATTTTGGCGCAGGTTATTATTCGAAAGAGTTAAACTCAGTTGTTGCATTTGGACCCAATTTTGATGAAGCTGGTTTAACGGATATGAGCAAAACATCTGAGGTTAGCGAAGTGTATACAACAGGTCTACCGTTAAAGCTTTATAACTATTCGCCAACACGCAAGAATTATGTAGTTGCCAATATTCATCCTATTATTCGTGATGGTGAAATGATTGGTCATATATGGACCAATGTATTAGTAGAGGATTTATTTACGTTGTTCAAAGATGCTTTCGTTAAAATGTCATTACTATTGTTTAGTATGATTGCTATTGGATTAATTGGTTCTCGCATCATTACGAATCAATACTTTAACAACTTAAAGTTATTTAAGGACCAAATTAAAAGTGAGCAAGAAAATATTGACCTATCCGCTTTCTCACCAGAATTAATTGAAGTGTACGAAGCAGTGTCAAATAGTCGGCTTGCACTCATTGAGAGTGAAAAGCGTTTTCGCGATGTCGTAACCGCCTTTGACGAGTATGTTTGGGAAACAGATTTAGATGGGCATTATACATATGTCTCAGAACGAGCGAGTTCTATTTTAGGTTATTCTCCTAATGAGTTACTTGGAACATTGAAATTCGACTATATGACGAATAATGACAAAAATCATGTAAGAGAAACATTTATAAAACAGTTTGAAAGCAATGCCAGGCCAGTCTACGCAGGTGAAGAGGTACATACTAGGCAGTCTAAAAATCTGACCACTTTCCGAAATATTATATATAAAAAAAAGAAAAAATCGGGTGAAGTTGTCTATTTAAGTACAAATACGTTACCCATATTTGATACGAACAACCAACTAATCGGTTATCGAGGTGTTACACGCGATATCTCGCTTCAAATTCAACATGAACAACATATAAATCAATTAGCTTATTTTGATGTACTCACTAAATTACCTAACCGAGCATCTTTAACGCAAGAAATAAATCGCTTACTTCAATCCTCCAATAACTTAGCTATACTTTTTATAGATTTAGATCATTTTAAATCAATCAATGATACACTCGGACATCGTATTGGGGATGAATTATTAGTCGTTTTATCACAAAAAATTGCACACTGCTTAGAAAAAGACGATGCCATATACCGATTTGGTGGAGATGAATTCATTGTTGTCATGCAAAATTTTAAAAATGTAGAGGAAGTCATTTCACGAACACACCGTATTTTACATACTGTAAACAACCCTATTGTCGTACATGATATGTCATTCTTTACAACATTAAGCATCGGTATTAGCCTGTATCCTGCCCACGGATTAACACTTGATGTATTAATTAAAAACGCTGATATGGCTATGTACAAATCAAAGGAAAATGGTAAAAATCAATATACGATTTATAATGATTCCATGAAAGATGAAGTAGCTGAAACATTTGAAATCTCCAATCTATTAAATGAGGCGATTAACAATTATCAATTTGAGCTACATTATCAACCCCAAGTATGTATTACATCAGAGACAATTATTGGAGTTGAAGCACTTGTACGTTGGATACATCCGACAAAAGGATTTATCTCACCTGCTAAGTTTATTCCGATAGCTGAAGAATCGGGGCTAATTATTAAACTAGGCGAATGGATTTTACGACATGCTTGTAAAACGAGAAAACAGTGGTTGGATGACGGCATTGACAATATTCGAATAGCTGTTAATATTTCACTCAAACAATTTCAGCAGCCTGATTTTATTGATAAAGTGTTGTCCATTTTAGAGGAAACTGGCTTACAAGGCCGTTATTTAGAGCTTGAAATTACAGAAAGTATCGCGATGAACAACCCTGAAGAAGTAATTAAAAAGCTACAAGCATTGCAACGTCATGCTATTTATATTTCAATTGATGATTTCGGTATGGGGTATTCTTCACTAAATTATTTAAAACGCTTACCTATTCAACAACTGAAAATTGATCGCGCATTTGTGCAAGATATCACAGAAGAAAATGATTACGCGATCGTCAAATCCATTATTACAATGGCACAAAGCTTAGGGCTTGATGTTGTAGCTGAAGGTGTTGAGACAACTGAGCAAGCAACTATTTTAAATCAATTAAATTGCCCTGTTGCCCAAGGTTATTTATACTATAAACCGATGCCAACACATGAAATTCACCATGAGCTACTAGCCCAAAGAACTACTTAAACTGTTATGGTATACCTTCAACCTATGGAGGTATGCCCCTCCTTCCCAAAATAAGAAGCGCCTATGTCTCTTGTATAAATTTGACCTCATCATATCCACATTCTTGACAAACCATTAAATGCGGACAAATTTGATCTTTCGCTGTATTAGGGTATCCATCCCCCATTTTTACAGTCTCTTCATCGTTATAATGACCATACGGATCTAAAAAATCAGATACTTTTCCTGAATCCTCTAATCTGGCCTTACATGTTGGACAAGTCATTTCTACTGTTTTCAATGCATTACATAAAGGGCACACTGCCATACATATTGCTCCTTTTTCTATTAGTATCTGTTCCTTTTGTGGATAGTATGTAACATATGTTTTCTCTAATTCTCCTCTTTTTCTACAAACAGCAATCTTTTACTATAAATCTTACTATCCTTCCTTTAGTAAAATGAATTTCGCTATAATACAGAATAAAAAGAAAGTTGTGACGATATGAAATTTGATTCGATTATTATTGGTGCTGGATCAATGGGGATGGCTGCTGCTTATTTTTTAGCGAAAGCTGGCAAAAAAGTATGTATGATTGATGCATTTGACCCTCCCCATACAAATGGAAGCCATCATGGCGAAACGCGCATTATTCGCTACGCTTACGGAGAAGGGATGGACTATGTACCACTTGCTTTACGGGCTGCAGAACTGTGGCAAGAACTTGAATACCAAGTGAATAAACAGTTGTTGTTAAAAACAGGCGTAGTAAACATTGGTGACAAGAACAACCCGTTTGTGCAAACCGTTATTGAAAGTGCTCAAGCGTTTCATTTGCCACTTGAAATATTAAACGCTAAAGAAATTGCAAAGCGTTGGCCTGGTATCAAGGTAGATGATCATATGATTGCTGCATTTGAGCCCACATCAGGTGTCCTTCGTGTAGAAGATTGTATAACTGCATACAAGGAATTAGCAATAAAAGCAGGCGCTACACTTCATGTAAATGAGCCTGTTCAAAACATTACATGTGGTGACGTGGTTGTAGTAGAAACAGCTGTTGCTACATATGAAGCAGACACTTGCATTGTTTGTGCGGGAGCTTGGACAAGTGAATTGTTGAAACCATTCCGTTTACCCCTCAATCCAATCCGTAAAACATTCGCTTGGTTTGAAGTAGAAGAAGGGCTTTACGGACAAGAAAACTTTCCTGCCTTTGCGGTCGAACTGAAAGATGCGTGTTACTACGGTTTTCCTAGTATTGATGGAGCTGGTTATAAAATTGGGCGGCATGACGGCGGTGAAACGATTCACCCGAACGACGAGCTACGACCTTTTGATGAAACGGATGCATTGGATTTACAGCAATTCATTCAATCTTATATGCCGCAAGTTGGCGCATTAAAAGAAGGGAAAGTATGTAAGTATACAATGACACCTGATGAGCACTTTATCATTGACTATTTACCTGAACATAAAAACGTCATTGTTGCATCAGGTTTCTCTGGTCATGGTTTTAAATTTAGTAGTGCAATCGGGGAAATGCTCGCACAAATGGTGATCGATGGAAAACCAAAATTATCAAATGAGCTATTTAAGTTAAGCCGATTTTAGAGAAAAAAGGCATACTAAAAATAAACTATTTCTAACATTGCAGAGGAGGTGTACAGAAAGTAAAAACTTTCGGTACCCCCCTCACTTCTTAATAAAAATATTACTCCTATAGTGCTCGGAAAGTTGTCGTCTCAAAATTTCTTTTCAGACGCCCCCTTCTTAGTTACTTTACACCACCGAACACCGCTACATACATCCATTTAAAATAACAGCTTGCTTTAGCTTTATTTTATCAATCTTTCCAACTGTTGTTCTTGGCAGTTCATTCAGTAGAAAGATTTTCTTCGGGATTTTATATTTTCCTAACTGTTTCGTGCAGCTTATACGAATTTCCTCTTCGAAATCGCTCACTTCCTGCTCGCAAACAATACAAGCAGCGACAATTTCACCCCAGTATTCATCTGGTATGCCGATCACTGCTACTTCTTTCACATTTGGGTGTTGAATAATGCATTGTTCCACTTCTTGTGGATAAATATTTTCTCCACCTGAAATAATCATTTCTTTTTTTCGGCCAACAATATAGACATCTTGTTGCTCATCCATCTTTGCTAAATCCCCTGTTTTAAACCAACCATCACTAAATGCCGCTTTCGTTGCCTGCTCATTTTCCCAATATTCCTTGAATAAATGCTTTCCTCTTAGTTGCAATTCGCCAACCTCACCAATAGCGCATAACGAACCATCTGCTTTTACGATACGGATTTGATTAAATTGCATACTTTTTCCGACAGCCCCGCGCTTTTTCATCGCTTGTATCGGGTCAATATAAAAATTATTCGGCCCCGCTTCTGTTAACCCATAGCCTTCTTTAAACAACAGCCCTTTTTGATGAAACGTATCGTAAATGGTTTGTGGACACGGTGCTCCGCCAGATAAAAATACTTTAACGGTTGGAAAATGTGCCTGTTGAAAATATTCCGTTTGCACGAGTTCCTGATACATTGTTGGGACAAATAATGAAATGGTCGAATGATATTCATTTAACGCTCTCGCCGCAATCTCCGCATTGAATCTCCTGCCAATTACGACTGTTCCCCCTGCCATTAATAACGGCACCGCTAACGCATTAATTCCCCCCGTATGGAAAAGGGGCATATAATTAATCGTGCAATCGTCAGTAGTTAAATTCCAGCTCACAATCGTATTAATTGCATTCCAATTAACTGACTCAAATGACAATACAGCGCCTTTCGGATGTCCTGTCGTTCCACCTGTATAAATAATGAGCCATGGTTTTGTTGGTTGCCATGATGAAAAGCTAGATAGCTGTACGGTTCTATCCCCTAATTGCTCAGAAAGCGACCATTTATGCTCTACTGGGAGATTTTCTACAATAGACGCAAATGTATGCTCATATATACAAAGCTGTGGTTTGCAATCCGTCACAACATATACTATTTCCTGCTCACTTAAGCGCCAATTAATCGGTACAAAAATCGCTCCTTGTAGCCCACATGCAAATAACACCGCAAATGTATCTATATTATTTTCACTCATCATACATACGCGATCACCGATTTGAATGTTGTGTGCACATAAAATACGTTGCCACTTCTCAATTTCCGTTGTGAGCTGACGATATGTCCAGTACCGCTTTGTTTCGATTTCAATTAGCGCCTTTTTATCAGGGGTTAGTTGTGCACGCTTTAAAATCCATTGTTGCCCATCATACATCAAACTCCCCCCTTACATCATAATACCCCCATCGACATGAAGAACATGACCTGTTATATAATCTGATTCATTGGAAGCTAAAAATAAATATGCATTAGCAATATCCTCAGGTTGACCTAAACGCTGCAGGGCTGTAACAGATTCCATTCTCGCTAATATTTCCTCAGGCATTTTTTGAACCATTGCTGTTAATGTAAAGCCTGGTGCTACGGCATTTACATTAATGCCCTTTCGTCCTAACTCTTTTGCCCATGTCTTTGTCATCCCAATTAAAGCTGCCTTCGTTGCCGCATAATTCGTTTGCCCTACATTCCCATAAACACCACTGACAGATGATGTGTTAATAATTTTGCCATAACCTTGTGCTATCATGTGGGGGATAACAGCTTGCGTACAATTAAATACCCCCTTTAAATTAACATTTAGCACATCATCAAATTGTTGTTCTGTCATTTTGTGTAACATCGCATCCTTTGTAATTCCTGCATTATTCACTAAAATATCAATTTTGCCGTACGTATCGACAGCCTTCTGAACAAGTGCCTCTACACTTTGACGTTTAGATGTATCCGTTTGAACAAATAAAATTGGCTTTTCATGTTGCTTATAAGAAGCTACCAGTTCTTTTCCCGCTTCTTCATTAAAATCAGCTACAACGACTGAGGCTCCTTCATCCATAAATTTTTTTACCGCCACTAAGCCGATTCCACTTGCACCGCCCGTAATAATGGCTACCCTGTTTTGTAATCGCATATTACCCCTCCAATAAAAATTTTTCAATTTCGCTTGTCAATTGTTCCAAGTTGTCTATTAACGGTGAATGACCACAGTTTTCCATTTTGACTACTTTTGCTTTACCGCCAAAATCTTCAATTATTTCGTTTGTCATTTGCTCTACGACAACAAAATCTCGGTCACCATACATCACGAGTACAGGTTGTGTAATATGATTTACTTCACCCGTTCCTTTTCCTGCTTCGTGATCTATAGTACTCATATTAAACGTATTTAAACTATAATAAACATCCCCTAAATTTCGCTGTGTTAACATATCCTCTAAATACGCCTCATACCGCTCTGGCTGTGGTTGATGATGTGTGTAAATAGCAGCATTCCAGATTGCCCGGAGACCATCCTTATTTTTTGTATCATATAAATACTGTACTGCCTTTGTTTTATATGGGTCCTGTTCAATTTCTTGTAATGTTGTAAACCGATTGGCCATGTCGATTTGTCCAGTAGGTGTCATGCCATAAAACGGATAACCACGTGTAGACCCCGATGCCATCAGTACAAGTTTATGACAGTCCTCTGGATAAAGAGCACAATATTGCATACATACCATCCCGCCTGTTGACCAACCGACTAAATGAAAATCTTTTAATGATAATGCATCGACAAATTGTTTTAAATCTTCAGCAAAATCACTTATATGTGTAATCCGCTTATTGTAACTAGAGCCCCCAAAGCCTCTTAAATCTGGCGCGATGATACGGAATTCCTCATGTAAATTTTCCATTAATAAATCCCAATGTTTCGAGGAGGTCATATTTCCATGTACAAGAAGAACTACTTGTTCTCCACCCGGTCGTTCACGATAGGCGAGCGTTTCACCATTAGATAATTGCACTTCTTTTAAACAATCCATACTATTCATATGCATGTTCCTTTCCCCATTTAATTGTAATCGCTCCCCAAGCATAGCCGATCCCAGCACTTACCAACGTGATAATATCCCCTTGGTGAATTTTATTTTCATGCAGTGCTAATTCCAGCGATAAAATTTGATCGAGCTGACCGATGTGACCGTATCGCTCTAAATAAATGGATTGCGCCGCAGACAATCCTAATGTACTTAATACATAATTATGAGCCGATCTTTTCATATGCAACATCGCAATATATTTTAAATCTTGCTCACTATAGCCACTTTTCGCTAACGATGAACGAATAACTTTAATAAAATTATTCAGTGATTTTTCCTCCAGACGCATCTTCATGCCTTCCGGATCTAATACATCTAAACGATATGCCCCTTGTGCAAGTAATTCTGCTGTAAGCGGCTGCTTTGTTCCACCTACAGGCACAACCACATCTTCTGAAAAAGAACCATCCGTCATAATTTCAGCTTCTAACACCGTATTTTCATTGAGGTTTTTTTGAAGAATTATCGCGCCCCCGCCTGCAGCTAAATTAAACATAAAACGTGTTCGTTCATTGTGATAGTCAATCAAATCACTATTGCGATATCCTCCTGCTAGAAGAACGGTATGAATGGACTCATCTGCAAGCATTAAGCTTTTCGCTATCTTCATCGCCATAATTGTTGTTCCACAGCGTAATTGAACGTCAAATGCCCAAGCATTACTAGCCCCGAGCTCTTCCTGCATTTTAATGGCTGCTGTCCAAAGGGGATATTCTTTATGTTCTTCCCCAATATAAATAATGACATCAATCTGCTTCGGGTCGATTTTCGCTTTCGCAATTGCTTTTTGAGCTGCCCAAATGCCCATTTGAACTGTGTGATCATATTTAGCAGGAATTGGTTTTTCAATTACGCCCATTTTCCCTTTTATAATATTAACAGGGATATTAGACTGTGCACTAATTTCTTCCGCTGTCATCCTAAGTTCAGGTAAATAAACACCTGTTGATAAAATACCAATGTTCATTTCACCTCACCTCTTTCATCCACAGGTATAGACTGCACCTTACTCGGAGGGGGATGATGATTTACTGTTCTCTTCATTTTCCATTCCCCGTACTTTTGCGCAAACGTGCCAGCAATTCCTTTTGGGAAAAAGATGACGGCTAAAATGTAAATAATCCCAAAGATAATAATCCACCGCTCAAAAATCGGATACTCTCTTGCTAAACCAGATAAATAGTGTTGTGCAAATTCAATAACAGCTGCCCCAATTAAAGGACCGACTAATGTACCGACCCCACCAATAATTGTCATTAGAAGGGCATCTAACGTAATATCCATTGACATCACACTCGTATTTACAAAACGTAAAGATACCGCATACAATGAGCCGGCAATACTTGCAATTACCCCTGCTATCATAGAAGCAATGACTTTATAATGTAATGTTTTATATCCTAATGAGGCCGTACGTTGCTCATTTTCCCTGACTGCTATTAAAACCCTTCCGAGAGGGGAGCTAACAAAGCGTTTACAAATAATAAAGAGGAGTATTAAACAAGCTAATACACAAAAGTAAAACATCATGCGATCTCGAAAAATCTCTGGTGCACGAAATGTGAAGCCGTCATTCCCTTTTGTCATTGTACGCCATTTTTCCGCTAATACTAATAAAAGTCCTGAAATGGCCAGTGTTAACATCGCATAATAATGACTTTTTAGGCGCAATGTCAATAACCCTACAAAAAAGCTTAAAATAGCGGATAGCATCATACCAATGACAATCGATATCATAAAAACAAGCATTGTATTTTCATATATATTAAGCAGTATCGCTGAACTATAAGCACCTAGTCCAAAAAACATGGCATGCCCAAATGACACAATTCCTGTAAAACCTAGCAATAAATCATAGCTCATTGCTAAAATACCAAAAATAAAAATTTGTGTTAGTAAAATAAGCATTGTTCTTGAATCTGAAATGAACGGTAAAATAATGAGTGCAATAGCTATTAAACAAAGGACAATATTAGAGGTTGTAAACGCGGATTGTTTTTTCATCATCTCACCCTTTCGCTACTGTAAATAAGCCTTGTGGACGGAAAACAAGGACAATGACCATAATAATCATATTGACCGCAAGCGATAGATACGGTACATAATAGGCCATAAAGCTACCTGCTAATCCGACTAAAATCGCCGCTAACAATGTACCCGAATAACTGCCCATACCACCGATTACAACAACGATAAAGCCTAAAATTGCATATTCCATGCCCATTTCTGCATAAATCACACCGGAATACGGCGCCATTAACACCCCGCCAAGTGCCGCTAGTGCTGCACCGACCATAAAAACATATAAAAATACGCGTTTAATATTGATCCCTAATGCTTGCACCATTTCCTTATTCATTACGCCTGCCCGGACAATTAAACCAATCTTTGTTCTTGTCAAAATATAATGGAATATACCGTAAATAATAAAGCCAATGACGATAATGAAAATACGATACTTAATAATGATAATATTGCCTACTTCCCAGCTACCTGCAAGCAATGGCGGTACACTAACAGGAATGCCATTAGGGCCAAATACGACTTTTATACATTCGGATAAAACAATCATTAATCCTAGCGTAATTAAAATTTGTTGAATGTGATTTCCATACACAGGTGTAATAATCAACTTTTCTGTAATGAGTCCAAGTACCGCACCCGTTACGAGTGCTATCAATATCCCGATGATAAAGCTATCTGTCGCTGCATAAGCAAATATACCGGTATAAGCGCCCCAAACGAACAAACCACCATGTGCAAAGTTAAGTACATCCATTAAGCCAAAAATTAATGTCACCCCAGCTGCTAATAAGAAGATTAACATCCCTGTAGCCAAGCCATTAATGATTAAACTAATGATTAGCTCCATTCTCATCCCCCCTATCCGATTCCTAAGTATTTGCGTTTTAATTGCTCATTCTCAATTAACTCCTTCATCACTCCGGATTGCACTGTCTCTCCATCATCAATAATCGTATAATAATTCCCAACCCCACTTGCCATGAAGAAATTTTGTTCGACGAGTACAATCGTTGTGGCTTTTTTCATCTCATTGATCGCTTCCATGACTTTCTCTATCACAATCGGTGCTAAACCTTTGGAAGGCTCATCAATTAATAGCATTTCACTATCATTGACAAAAGCTCGTGCCATCGCTAGCATTTGCTTTTGCCCCCCTGAAAGTTTACCCCCGGCTTTTTTCCAAAATGTTTTTAAGTCTGGGAAAAGTTCAAGTACATAGTCTCTTTTTTGCAGTGTGTTATCGTCTTCCTTTCGCATCGCCACACGCAAATTTTCCTCTACCGTTAAGTCACTAAAAATTCCTTGATCTTCAGGAACATAGCCGATGCCCATATTGGCAATTTCATACGTCATTTTTTTTGTAATATTCGTTTCATGAAAATGAATAGTCCCTTTGGATGCTGGTGTTAAGCCCATAATGGTTTTTAATGTTGTGGTTTTGCCCGCACCATTTCGCCCTAATAGTACATTTACTTCATTTGCTACAATTTCAATATTGATGCCTTGCAAAATATGATATTGCCCAATATGTGTGTGTACATCTTCAAGTCGAAGTAAGCTGTTCATCGTAGAGCCCTCCTAAATACGCATTTTGGACTGTTTCATTATTCATAATTTCCTGTGGTGTACCATCTGCTAATAAGCGTCCATTAAATAGCACCATGATGGAATCCGATAAGTCTAAAATCATATCCATCTTATGTTCAATTAAGAGAATCGTTTTTTCACCACTTTGCTTAATTGTGCGGATCACATCTAATATCGCTGGCACTTCCTCTAATGACATACCTGCAGTTGGCTCATCTAATAAAAGCACTTCCGTATCTAAAGCTAATAGCATTGCAATTTCTAACTTTCGCTTTTCACCATGCGATAATTGGCTTGCTAGCACATAGGCTTTATTTGCAAGCATCACCTGCTCCAGCATATTCATGGCATCTTCTAGCATTTTTTTATAGGAGGTGAAATGTTTAAATACGTGAAATCGTACCTTTTCTTTTGATTGCACTGCTAACCTTACGTTTTCTAATACAGTTAAATTCGGAAATACATTTGTAATTTGAAAAGAACGCCCGAGCCCTAACCGTGTCCTTTCTACTGGGGAAAGCTTAGAAATATTTTGATTTTTATAAAATACTTCACCGTTAGTCGCGCGTAGCTCACCACTAATTAAATTAAAAAAGGTTGTTTTACCAGCACCATTCGGCCCAATAATCGATTTAAAATGTTTTTCAGGAATTTCAATCGTCACATCCTCCACAGCCTTATGTCCACCAAACTGTATTCCTAAATGAGCAGTTTTTAAAATAGGCTCCATTTCTTCCCCTCCTTCGATCTGACTCTCTTAATGTTTCTTTTCATGCAGAAAGACTAAGAGAGTCAGACCGCTTTTTTGCGGTCTGTGTGTAGCATTTATTCATTCATAATTGGAGGCTCTGTTTCTTCAGGTGAAAGTTCACGAATGAGAACAGGTACTGGATATTCAACACCTTCCACCGTCTCTAAACGGATTGAATACATCGTTTGCAATGCTTGATGGTCTTCTTTACGGAAAGTCATCGTACCCTTTGGTGTTTCAAATGACATGCCTTCCATTAACGGAATTAATGTATTGCCATCTGCATCTCCACCAGATTGTTTTAAAGCCTCTACAATGGCTACAGCCGCTGAAAACCCTCCTGGTGTAAATAAATCTGGTACTTCATTGTTATAGCGTTTTTTATGTTCTTCTACTAACCACGTATTCACTTCATTATTAGGCAGCGTGTGATAGTACACACTAAAGCCTTCCATACCGACTAATGGTCCCATTAACTGTAAAGCAATAATATCTGGAGCACCTGTCGATATTTTAATCCCCTTCTCTTGTACCTTCATATCTGAAATTTGTTGCCATGGGGAGTTTGCCCCAGCCCACACAACGAATAGGTAATCCGGTTTGGCATCAATAATTTTTTGAATATTGGATGTGAAGTCCGTCGCTGCTGGATCTGCATATTCTTCTAACACAACTTCAGCTCCAAGCTTTTCAGCAGCTGTTTTGAATGCTTTCACACCATCCCATCCAAATGAATAGTCTGGGGCAAATGTAGCGATTTTCACGCCGTCACCTGCAATCGCAGCCGCAGCAGCGTACGCATCTTGTGAAGAATTACGTCCCGTACGGAAAATATATGGATTAAACTCTGAACCTGTAATACTATCTGCTACTGCGGGCTCTACAACCATAATTTTTTCGTACTCTTCCGCAAGCGGTAACACAGCAAGTGTATCGCCAGAACTAGAAGAGCCTACTAGGAAATCTACGCCATCATCTTCTAATAATTTTGTTGCTTTCTGTACAGCTACTTCTGGTTTTGTTTCTGTATCTTCCCAAACTACTTCAATTTTTTTGCCTTCCACTTCTAGCGTACCGTTTGTCGCATAATCTAAACCTAGCTCAAAACCGCGCTGCGTTTGCTTCCCATAGGATTCTAATGCACCCGTTAAAGAAGCAAGTACTCCAATTTTAACTGTGCCACCTTCTGCTGCATTTTGACCTTCTTCTGAAGCTACATCACTACCATTTGAAGTAGAATCAGAGTTTGTTGTACCCTCATCCCCCGAACAAGCGACTAACACTAACATGAACAAACATAAAAATAAAAGCGACCACATTTTCTTCATCTTCATTCCCCCTTCACATGAAATAAAGCGCTTACATAATGCTTTGATACTATCTTACTTATTAGTAGTTACAAACGAGTTACAAAAAGCTCTCCATATATCCGATAAGCTTCTAAAATAAAAAGGGCGTCCTCAAAAGTCATTGCATCATAACTTTTAGGACAGCCCAAGTGCTTTTATATTTTGATAAGTTTTTCAAAAATTTCTGTTGTGGATGACATCGGTTCCATCTCATACTCTTCTAATAGCACCCTCTCACATCGTTCATATGTTTTTTGAACTTGTACTTTATTTTCAAGATAGAAATGACACCACATCATCAGTCGATACGCTTCTTCCCAAGTGGGATCTTTTACTATGATTTTTTCACATTCTTGCAAACATTTTTCAAACTGTTGTTCTTCAAAATAAATATGCGCCAATTGCTGTAATGCTTTTACATAGAGTGTTTTATACTGTTCTCTCTCTTGCTGAATCCATTCAACCTGTGTGCTATCTTCATATAAATCGCCTGTGTATTGCTGGACGGCTTTTAGTAACCATTGTTTTTGAAGCGACGGATCATGCTGCCTTTTTGCTAGAGCAATAAGCTGCTCAAAATATTCAATATCACTCATAATATAAGGCCTCTGGCAAATACGATACATGGACTGCTTGCGCTCAATATAAAAAGGTTCTTCCCGTGCACTTCTGTTAGGCTCTAACACTTTTAATAGCGCATTATAGGCCACTTTAAAATCCCTTACAGCTACTTCTTCTATACTATTTGGAAATAGCTTAGCGGTCATTTCTTCTTTTGAGCAATATCGATTTCGATTTAGGTAAAGATAAATAAATAATTCCTTCGCTTTTTCTCGATGCCATACTTTATGCTCAGCTTGCCAGTTCCTCACAAATAACGTTGGTCCAAAAAGCTTTATATAGATAGCGGGCTTATGATCTTCTCTATTAAAATGAAGTACTCTTTGCGTTTCCACCAAATCTCTTGCACCAAATAACGTGACTTTCGATAAAAAGAAGTGATAGGCATGCTGATTGATTAATGATTCAAACATTCTCTTATATTCATTATATTCATGTACATCGTTTGTTTTCATTGCTACATACATAGACCAGAAATACGTGACCATTAGACAGTAAGAATCTTTTACCTCTTCAAAAGCAATCCGCGTTTCCTTCGCCATTTGTCTTGCTTCATCCATCAAGTCATTTTCTACATATAAAATGAGAAGAGCTAGTTTCAATAACCCTGTTACCCACCGATCTTCCACCTTTTCTGTCACTGTTAAACCTAAAAATGCATAACGCTTTGCTTCGATTACATTGCCAGTACGGCCATAGGCTATCGCTAATCCTACATAGCATTCCGCTTTAATACGTTTAATTCGTATTTGTTCCATTTGCTGTACTGCTGTTTCATAATGGGTAATTGCTTCCGACGGGTCATATGGATTTAATAATAGCTCTGCATGTCCATTACGTATATGCGCAACAGCTATGTTAAACACTTCATGCGTCGCTGTACTGTTTTGCAAGCCTCTATAAGCACTTTCCTTAGCACGCGCTCTATTCCCCATCATGGCATAAATCAATGACAATAATGCATCTGTTTCGCGATGAGCAACCGTTCCACCTTGTTGTTCAAATAGCCTTGACTCTGCAAGTAGCTTTGCCTCATGTAAGGCCCCTTGTCTTAAATACATACGAATATCGATATTGCCTAAATGCAATAAATCATTATCTAAATTTAATTGTTGCCAATAGTGAATGCCTTTATAAGCTTGCCCAATATTCACTAAATTTTCTACGTACTGAAGATTCAACTGAATATATTCTTGCTTGGGCATTTGACATTTCGCTGATAACGCTAATGCTTCATGTAAATACCCCTTTGCAATAGAAGGTTGCAACGTATCTACATATATTTTGGCAAGCCCGACCTTAGAGCGAACAATCGACAGTAAATCCTGGTGGTGTGTCGCCTTTTCGATACATGTATCAAACGCCATACTCGCTTTTTTATAAAAAGCACCGATTCGTAAGCATTCTCCCTCTATATAATAAAGCGGATAAAACTGTTCTCGCATTTCAAACGAACATTTTTTGATTCGTTCTAACAACCATTTATAATGTCCGACTTGCATAAAATAATCCGCATAATGAATTAACATCTCACAAATAAACGGCTCGTCATTTGTTTGGGTAATATGGTAAAACGCTTGTACAATATTGTTACTATTAATAAAATAAATGGCTATTTTTTTATGCATATTTGCGACATCTTGTTGGTTTAATTTTTCGTATTGTTGCACTAAAAACTGTTTGATTAAGCTGTGAAATCGATATTCTTTATCGTTAGACAGTTTTTGTATAAATGCATAATGATTTAAAATATAATCGAGTTGCTCTACTTCCTCTTCCCCAAAAATATCTTGAATAATGTCAGCAGAAAATGTATCAAATAAACTAAATTTAAACAAAGACTGTTGATAATCCCAATCTAAATGCTGAAATAACTCATAGGATAAGTACTCATCAAAGTCTTGCAATGTAATTTTTGAAAAATCAAACGGATATCGCTCATTTTCAACTTGCATAGCAAGAAGGATTACAGCCATTACCCACCCTTCCGTTATTTCATAAATTTTGTTTACTTCATTCTCCGTTAAGATTGTTTCATAATAATCATCAAATAAAACGCTAATCTCATCTGTCGTAAATACAAAATCTTCTTCCGAAATAACCGTTAGTAAACGCTTATTTTTTAAATGATGTAGACAATCCCATGTAGGGTATGTGCGGGTCGCTATCACAAAGTGCACGTTTGGTGGTGCAAACTTCATCATCTGGTCCAGTACATAATTGATTTGAAACACATGCTGTACAAGATGAAAATCGTCGATTACAATAAAAATCTCTTGTTTCATTTGAGCGAATGCATTGCAAAATAATGTGAATAACTTGTTTAAATGTTCTACTTTTAAAAAAGTTGTCACTTGATCCCAAGAAGGATCAAGCAGTTCAAAGTCCGTATAAACTGTTTTAATACTTTCATATAAATATTTTAAAAATGGCAAAATACTATCATCGTTTTCAGTTACTTGATACCAACTAAATAATATGTTCTCATCTGCAAAATATTGGGCTAACGAAGAGCTTTTCCCATATCCCGGACCACTATGTAACAACGTCAGTGTAGAAATTTTACTTTTCTTTAACTTTTTCATGATCGATGATTTTCGCATATAGTGTGCAGCCGGATTGGGCGCCACTATTTTCGAATATAAAATATCCAACTTCTCTCCCCCCCATAATTACCCATTTGGTAATGTATGTACTACAAACTATCTATTAAATCACACGTGTTGATTAACCTTTTATCGTTAATGAGTACATGGGGATATGTTGATTTGTGCTAGCAGCTCGTTCCTCGCTGTTCTTGTGAGTCCCCTTCTCCACACTCATACGGCATTAAAAGCGCAAACTCATTTTACCACATTATGTAAAATATAACCCTACCTTATATATCAAAATATAGGAAAAAAACCTTTTCTCTTAAGTATATGAATTATTCAATGCGTTATGAAACATATAAAAAGTGCAGAATAAGTATTCACACTTATCCTGCACTCTTTATTTTAACAAGGCTTCACCGGTAAAATGCTTTCAAATTCAGCTTTTACTGTTGCCTCTTGTTCATTTAATAAAATATGAATATCCCCATAATCATTGGATGTGCGAATTAAACGCCCTATTCCTTGTTGCAAGCGTAGTTGCATAAATGGCAGTTCCACTTCTTCAAATGGATTTTCTGCAAAGGAGCGCTTTGCATCAAATAGCGGATCGTACGGTGGGAATGGTAAGTCAAAAATAATGACACGTGTTAATGCTTCTTCTGGTAAGTCTAACCCTTCCCATAGATGATACGAGCATAACGTTTTCACTGTGCCTTCTTGGAAATCACGCACGATAGCTGATAATTCGCGATCTCCTTCAAATGCAACTGACATACGGTCCATAATGGATAAGCTTGATTTAAACGCCATCATAGCTTGTTTTGACTTAAATAGCACGAGCGTTTTCTCGCCATCCCGAAGAAGTGATTGCACTTTACGCACCTTTTCTTCTTGTGGTAGCTCATGTACATAAATTTTCATTACATCTTCATAATCAAATGGTGATGGTACGCTAAATGATTGGTATTTCTTAATTCCTAAGCTATAAGCAATATAAGAGAAATCTTTATTGACCGATAGTGTTGCAGAGGAGAAAATAATCGGCAATTTTTTTGAGAATAGTTTTTCTTGTAACACCTCTGTAATTAAGCGCGGCATAATAACAAGTGTTTCTTCACCATCTGTTTCTTCTAACCAATCAACTGCATCTCCTTGTGCTACAAAAATACGAATGGCTGCGACGTATTGCTCTAAAAATTCCTCCGCCATATTTAGCTCGTATTCTGGAATCATATAAAGCTCTGATTCGAATACAAATTCTTCAAGCAGTTGTTCTACAGCATCAATTACTTGTTTCCCTAAAGATAGAAGACGTTCTGATTTATTAATACGTTTGCGGTCTTCCATTGATTCCACTAGGCAATCGCGTAATTCATCAAAAAACAGCTCATGGTTATCTTGTAATCGCTCCATTGCATAAAGTGTACGTTCACGCACACCATCGACCATTAAACGCTCTAGCATGCCTACAATGGTTGATGCTTGCACTTTTACTGTCATCGCCTTTTGTGCGGCATACTCCAGTAAATGTCCCTCGTCTAATACCATCATCGAAACTTCCGGAAGTAGTGGTAACTGTCCTTCGCGCTCACGCGATTCTTTTGTTGCTAAGTGCTCCATCAAGAAATCTTGCGAACAAATAATTAAATCCGTTGATTGACGATAATGCATTCGATGCAATGTTTGACCGCAACGATTTCGCATATCACAAACAGCACATTGCATGACAGCATTGTAATTTACCTTTTGCCAATCTTCATCCCCAACCGTTGGGAAATCCGAGCGATCACCGTACGGCACAGCTTTTGTCAAGGGACCGGAAGCATATACTTCTTCTGGGATTGTAAAGGCGATATCATCAATCCATTCATCTGTCTCCACTTTTTCTGCTTCTTCAAAACGCTTTAAACATAAGTATTGATCCCGCGATTTTGCTAGACGGACATCGATATTTAAACCTAACACATGTTTAAGCTTATGAATATCGCCACCTTCTTTTACAAGCTGGTCAATCAATGTTTCATCAGCACAAGCAATGAGTGCAGGACGTCCTGTATAACGAGCATACGATACCGCTGGCAATAAATAAGCAATTGTTTTTCCTGTGCCTACCCCTGCCTCAGCAAATAACACATTCTTTTCCTTTAATGCCTGTTCAATTTGATAGGCCATAAAAATTTGTTCATCGCGGCATTCAAAGCCCTTTTCTGGTAGCTCATCATATAGGACATCCCCTAACCAATCTCCTAATGAATCAAAGAAGGATTTGTCTTTTTGTAACTCAAATGGTAAAGATTCTCTCATATAACGTCTCCCTTAAAACTCTTAAATTACAACACGAAACGGAAGGAGCCACCCCCTTCCGTCTAGATTAATCTTCGCGCTTCGACTTTTGTCCCCAAAATTGATACAGATCTGTACGGATAAAGCCATTAAATAGTTTACGCTTTTTCGTTGCCTTTTTCCCGTAAAGTGCCTCAAAATTTTCCATTGAAGATAACATATAGACAGACCATGTTGGGTAATTGTTCATCACTTCACCAAGCTGACGAATGACACGTTCAATTTCTTCTTTCTCCCCGATACGCTCGCCGTATGGTGGATTGGAAATGATAACACCATCCGTTACTTTTGTTGTAAAATCTGTTGCTTGCATCTGCTTAAATGTAATTATATCCCCAAAACCTGCTTCTAATGCATTTTCTTGTGCAATATTTACCATTCGATGATCAATATCTGAACCAATAATTTGAAGTGGTTGGTCATAGTTCGCTATACTATCCGCTTCATCCCGTACCTCATCCCAGATTTTCGCTTTCATCCAGTGCCAATCTTCTGAGATAAATTCCCGGTTATACCCCGGTGCAATATTTTGACCAATCATCGCTGCTTCTAATGGAATTGTCCCAGAGCCACAAAACGGATCAACAAACGGGCGGTTCGGATTCCATTTCGAAACTTTCACTAATGCTGCTGCCAGTGTCTCTTTTAATGGGGCTTCCCCTTGTACTTGACGATACCCACGTTTATGAAGGCCTGCACCCGATGTATCAATCGTTAAAGTTGCCACATCTTTTAAAATGGATACTTCAATTTTATATGTTGCACCCGATTCATCTAAAAAGCCTAACCGTTTGTAATGGAATTTCATTCGCTCAACAATAGCTTTTTTCACAATTGCCTGGCAGTCCGGGACACTAAATAATTTAGATTTCACAGACTTCCCAGATACAGGGAACGCTGCGTCGACCGGTAAATAGCGCTCCCATTCAATTGCTTTCGTGCTTTCAAAAAGTTGTTCAAATGTTGTCGCAGGAAATTGTGCCACAACAATCTTTACACGATCTGCAACACGCAACCATAAGTTACACCGAGCAATTGCTGTTTCATCACCTTCAAAATATACTTTCCCATTGTCTACACGTGTTTCGTAACCTAAAGCTTGTACTTCTTCCGCTACAATGGATTCTAGACCCATCGCTGCTGTTGCAACTAATTGAAATTTTGTCATAAATGTATTACCTTCCTTGATGTTCGACTTCCCAGAACTGTAAAAAATCTAACAGTTCATTCATGGGCAATGGCTTGCTGTAATAATATCCTTGAATCATATCACAGCCCATTCCCTTTAATATTTCCACTTGTCGCCCACTTTCAACACCTTCAGCTACAACTTTCATTTTTAGACGATGCGACATTTGAATAATCGCATCGACAACAGCTTGTTTGTCATCAAGAGAGCAAATATGTTGAATAAAACTACGATCAATTTTTAGTACATCAAGTGGAAATCTTACTAAATAACTAAGTGATGAATAGCCCGTTCCGAAATCATCCAGCGAAAGTTTAAAGCCAAGTTGTTTTAACTTTACTAACTTACTAATCGTTTCCGCCGCACTATTCATAACAGTACGTTCTGTCATTTCAATTTCAAAATTTTGAGCAGAAGTATTGTTTTTTTCTAGTATTGCTTGTATTGACTCTAAAAACTTTTGCTGTTGGAAATGAATACTCGATACGTTAATAGCAATCGGTATTTTAGGAAAACCGGCTTCCACTAATTGCTTGTATCCTTCACAAGCTTTTTCAAATATAATTTCACTTATAGGAATGATTAGACCTGTTTCCTCTGCATATGGGATAAATTCAGCTGGTGATACGAACCCTAATTTTTCATTTTGCCAGCGAACAAGTGCTTCAACCCCATTCACTTGCAATGTTTTTATATCAATTTTCGGTTGAAAATAAAGTGTGAAGTCTTGCTGTTCGATTGCCTTTCGAAGTTCTATATCTAGTAAAAGGACCCGTTTCGTATCTGTACTTAAGTCATCGAAATAAAATGAAAAACCATTACGGCCATTTTGTTTAGAATAAGACATTGCCTTATCTGCACATTTTACTAATTCTTCTGTTGTTTGACCGTCTGTCGGAAAGATACTAATGCCCATACTCGTAGAAACAAAAATTTCCTGATCGTTTATAATAATCGGTGCTTCAATGACACGAATCACTTGCTCTGCAAATTTTGCTGCTTCACGCGGATGGACAATATTTGTTAACGTAATAACAAATTCATCGCCACCATATCGTGCTAATATGTCTTTATTTTTTAACAGCGCTTTAATCCGCTTAGCAATTTCAATTAATAATAAGTCACCCATTGTATGACCAAGTGTTTCATTTACTTGTTTAAAACGATCTAAGTCTAAAAAAAATACGGCATGTTGTACATTATGCGATAAATTCGTACTCGACTCAAGCAATGTATTCATACGTTCTAAGTAGGCAAAACGATTACACACTTCCGTTAATGAATCCGTTAACGTTCTTTTTTCTAATTCATTTTCAACGATTTTACGCTCAGATAAATCCGTAAATATACCACAATAATTCGTAATATTACCTACTGAATCTTTGACCGAAAAAATAGTGAGCCATTCAGGATACACATCTCCCGTTTTACGGCGATTCCAAATTTCTCCCTGCCAAATGCCGTTTTCATGTATACTTCGCCACATATCTAAATAAAACGAAAGTTCATGGATGCCCGATTGTAAAATAGAAGGGTTTTTCCCCATTACTTCTTCGCTCTTATAACCCGTTACAAATTCAAACGCCGGATTTACACTTACAATTTTTTTATCTTGATCTGTAATCATAATGCCTTCCGAAACGTTTTCGAAAATTTTCATGATTAAGTAGTCTGGATATTGGGAAAGCAATCTATATTTCTCCACATCTATAGTGGTACATTCACTCATTGTTTCTCACCCTTATCTCTAAAAGAAAGGCTCTCCAAAAAGTTATGGAGAGCCTTTTTTATTCATCAAAAAAGCATCAATAAAATTCCGTAAGCCATGTTTTGTTCCTGAGTACTCAAACGGGTCTCCCCTCGTACGTATCAGGCAGTAATCATCTATCTACACATTAGCAAGCTAATGCGTCCCTCCATCCGTTCGTTTCCTTCTGGAGAGTGCCCCTACCATAATTTGGGTTTCTCACTCGTGGGGTTTACCTCGTTCCACCTTACAAGTTTCCAAGCAAGCTACGTCACTGTGGCACTTTCAGGAAGTGTCTACCATATCCAAAGACTTAGGTATTCCTTCCGCCGTCAAGCTAATGCTTGCCTTACCTTATTTTTTCAGTAAGCACGAACACTACGGTCATCTCAGATCCGTGTGAGCATGGACTTTCCTCTACAACGTTTATACGTTGCAGCGATTACTCGAATTTCATGATGTACACCTATTATACTAGAAATCAAAAAAAATAACAATAAGTATGTTACTACAGTTTTTCCTTGAGCTTATCACCAAACACAGCTTTTTCCAAATTTGCTAAACGCTTTAAAATATCATAATTCATATTGCTCGTAGTTGGCTGCGGAGTTGGTTTTCTAACACTACCTGATAACTCCTCTTTTAGACGTTCATTTTCTGCTTTCAGCTCATTAATGACTTGCTCGAAATTATCGTAATCTTCCATTATTTGATCTAAAAATTGATCTACTTGATCAATATTATAGCCTTTTACACTTTTTTTGAATTCTTTTTCCAAAATATCTTTTGATGTTAATTTAATATCCAATTCACATCGCCCTTCCATACTTAACATGCGTGGCTTCATTATAACATAAAGCCTATAAAAAAACGTGAATGAAAGTGCTAGTTATTTATATTTTTCTACCTTCGTTCTAAGTCTTTGGAGACGTTTTTCCCATGCCAATATTTGCTTATCTTTTTGTGCCATTGACCATGTGTTATGTTTACTAATTAAATGCAAGCCTGTTTGCGTATGCGTGACCGCTTCCTCGTAATCTCTTAGATGATGTTCGGCAATGATGGCTAATTGTTCATACGCTTTAATTTTATAAGGGATGTCAATCGTTGGTAGCGCCTTTGCAAAAGACTTCACCGCCAGTTCAAATTGGGCAGTACGTTTTTGTTCAAGTGCTAAATAATAATGCGCTAATCCGGTATCCGCTACATCAAAGTTTTCTGTAACAGTCGAAAGAACCTCCATCCCCGTATCCTTTAGCTTTAAATCATTAAACCATTTGCCGATGTTAGTATAAGTTGTAGCAGAATCTTGTAACTGATTGTTAAAGAGCAACTGGGTTGAATGAATATACAATGTAATAAGCGACAAAAGATCCCATTCATTATGCTGTAATACTTTCATAAGGGCATCTGGCTGACCGCTTTTTACCGCATCTAAATATATAACAGGTGCTAAAAAGCCTGGAATATCACCTTGCCTACAAAAACCTAATTTTTCTTGTTCAATCGTTGTTAACTTCATCTTTTCTAAATCGTTTTTCCATAGCCGCTTCGTACTATGTAAAAGATCAATTTGTTTTTGTGAGCGTAGTCGAGGAATATGCGCCCCGTTTAATGTCCAGCGTGTTTCAAGCTGCGGCCAGTCAAAACTTTTTCCGTTATAAGATACGATTGTCACTGCCCTTTGCCATAGCTTCGATTCAAACAAAAATGCCGCTTCATTCGATGGATCAGCAAGCACATATTGTGTCAACGTAAACTCTTCTTCATCTGTTTCTAAAAAGCCCAGTAAAAAAATATGTGTACCCACACCCTTTAAGCCTGTCGTTTCCGTATCAAAAAAGACAAGTGTATCATCGAACGTCACCGCATAAGGATGCTCATGTCCTGCATCTTCCCAGAGCTGAATCGCCTCAAAAAGCTCACATAGCTCGTATGCCCCGTGCTTATAATCAAGCGGATATGTGACAGCTCGTTTAAATAGCACACCCAAGTCATTTTCAACAAGCGTTAATCCAGCATTTTCCCACTGCTCTACATAGCTTGGTCGGTCTGGTTTTTGAAAGACGGGCTTTTCTACTTTGTTCTCTGTTTTTTTACCGAGCATTTTTTTCATTTGAAGAATTTTGTTTTCATAACTCATGGAATCCAGCTCATTTCTTCAATTAGGATAGACAGTACTTTTAATACTTGTTGTTTGCTTTCACCGATACTATCTTGTGCACCAATACAGGACGGACAGCCCGATTTACATGGGCATTTTTCCACATGCTCCTTTGTTCGCTCTAGCAAACTCATTAAAATATCGTAAACGCGCTCACTTAAGCCAATGCCTCCTGGATAGCTATCGTAAATAAAAATCGTCGGACGTTCGTTATGGATAGCTTTTACTTGTGGGACAACCGACAAATCACTGCGATCACAATGCACAAAGAGCGGAATAAAGCTCCCCATCGCATAAGCTGCTCCATTTAATGCATCTGTTAATTGCTCTTCAGACCAATTTTCCGGTAAGTCAAAGCTCATCCATGTCGCACTCGTATGCATTTCCATTGGCGGTAAGTTGATTGGACCACTGCCGATATTGTCGTGCGTGTTAAATCGAATCTTATTGTAGTTCTCTATAAAACAGTCAAATTGAAACATTGTCACCACTCTCCTAAAAATTAAAAATAACTCTTTTCGCTATAACAAAAACTTTAAACGTAAACAAAGTAAACGTACTCAACGTGCTTCCCATATTATATATACGCGTAGGCGTGTATAGGTAAACATATATACTATATATCTATCTAATATATAATTTTATGTTTAATAGTATATTTATGTTTAATATGTTTACCGTTTACCTTAAAGCGTTGATGTGCCTACGTTAAAACGGTAAACAAACTCGGTAAACAGAACAGACAGACTTGTTTACTTTGTTTACTCCACAATTTTACATTTAGCACTTTAAGCCTCTCGGTAAACAAAGTACATGAAAAGTAAACAACACTTGTTTACCGGAAAAAGTTATTTAGATATAATTGTCACAGTGTCGGATTATCTGTTTTAGGCGCATTTACCTCACGTACAGTGTATTACGAAAACCGCTAGAACGGAATAGCAAGGTCTTGCAAATGAAAAAAGAAGCCTAATATTTCGCTCGGCTTCTACTTCTTTTTACTTTTCTTCTTATCGAATTTAGGCAACCCGTACTTCTCTGATGTCGCTTTTACCTCTGCTGCGATCTTCTTTTTATCTTCCACTGTAAACTTCTTCACGTCTATCACCTTTTTCGCCCTTTTTATGAAGTATCGTAAAAAAATTTCAAAATTATACACATATTCAACAAAACGAACGAATAAGGTGTTAGCAAGACAACGGGACACTAGACAGTGTCTCAACGAGAAGGAGGTATTCAGGACAGTGGAAAAGCGCGACGCAAAGCCTTTTATTTCAATAAAGACGAAGGATACAATTTATAAAATTCGTTTTTTGACAGGCGTGAGTGTGAAGCAGATTGGTCAGGACTTATGCGATTATGCTATTCAGCAACAGTATGTAAATCAGTTAATCCCCTACTTTAAACGCGAGATACGAATACAAGGCAGAGACTATCCAGCTTTAAACAACTCTTCCAAAACACTGCCGAAAATTAACGGTGAAATTGAGCGCATCTCTCTTATGCTCGATGAGGATACGTATGAATTTTGTAGCAGCGTAGCGTATGCACTTGATTGCAGTGTAGCCAAAGTAGTTGCCCTGTTTATCGAATATAGCATGAAAAGTGAAATGTTTTTAAATGAATACGTAGCCAACTATTTAAGTGGAAAAATAAACCCTGCTCACAAGAAAATTCTCGAGTCTGTGCTTTCAGACGTGAACAATCAACTGGAGCAAAACGAAACATTAACGTCTCTTCTTTTTTACATTGTGGATTATCATAAGGATGCCAGTAAATCGGTGAATCGAACAGTTGAGGAATTTGTGTCCCGGTGGACAGTGACTTGAATACAGAGGTAAAAATGCACGAAAAGAGGCTATGACGTTGTGGGTGGTCTTAACCACAACTTATGCAAACCGTCTTGCGAAATATACTGAAAAAGGTGGAAAACTTCATGTTTTTTGAAGGGTTAAAAGAAAACTATTCGAAAGACTCATATCGTACATGTCGAAAGGTAGGAAAGGTTGCCCTTTTAACTACTACTTTTGTCCTTACTGCATCGCCTGTTTTCGCCAACTCAAGTTTAGATGCGATGGCGAGAGATCTCTATTTTAATGAATTTATCGGTATAGCTAAGTGGATTATTATTGGTAAAGGCGCATGGGACACTGTCGGTAAAACATTAAAAGAGGATTTCGATGGTGCGAAAAGGACCTTTTTACAGTACATTGTTATCTTTTGTATCTTGCTCGGTTTACCTACAGGACTCGATAAGATAAGCGAGGTGTTCGCACGTGTATGATGCACTAGTTGAAGAAATTCGCACACAAACTACTTCTATTATAAAAGGTGTCGGGTTAGCTGCTGCTGACGTAGCAACCCAAATCAGCTATTCCGCTGCCTTACTTGGCGGAGGCGTACTCATTCTTATGCATGTAGCTGGCATGCAAAGGGCTAAACGCTATTTCGGTGTTTTACAGGTAACGCATATTTTAATACAAGGGTTACTGGAGCCTTTCCTATGATTGAGATAGTTAAGCCTTCCTACACTTTTGCAAAAGTTATTCCGAACAATTCTATACGTAATACAAATACGCATCTAATTGCTAAAACCATTGCGAATACGTATCAAACGATCGTGAAGAAAATAGCAGTTAAAGAACGGAAAACCTTCAAGTTACTTGGTCGAGAATTTACCTTAAATACAAAGTTTACGTATTCACTAAACGGCAAAGTAAGTTACTTCATTTATATGGAGAAAAATAAAATCGAATTTTACTTCATCTTCCCCACTACCTTCACAGAAATCATGAAAGAACGCATCTCAAGTATTTGGCATAACGTCACAGTAGAAATGATTGAAGAGAAAGACCTCCCTAATTTCAGTCAAGATTGCCTCCAGTATCAACTCTCATATCTAAAAGAAGACGGGTTAAGTCTTCACACCAATCGCACGAACAATGAGTTGCTCAACGCATCGTTAAACGTAGTAGAAATGCTAGAAGAAGGCGATAAAGTCGGCATACTGTATAACTTCATCCCTACATCTCAAAACAGCTTCAGGCATAGTTACGCGCATACTGTAAATAAAGTTAAAAACGGTGTTCCTACCGAGCGAGATAAAACAGGATTGTCATATATTTTTAAACTTTTCTTTTCTACACTTGATAACCTGATTAAAGACATCAGCGAAGCACTTGTCGGTAAAAACGAAAAGAAAACAGAAGAAAATATGCTGGAGACGTTTGTTAACCGCTTGAATGGCAGCAGACAACTTTCTGAAAGCACAGACAGAAAAGGTCGAGGTAGCATTCTTGAGAGCCAAATCGTTATCATGGCTGAAAGTAAAATCAAGAGAAATGAGAGCAGTTATGCCACATCCATTGCAGACGCTTTCGAGGTAATAGCAGGAGACAACAAGCTCGTAAAATCACGTATTAAAACTCCTCTTCGTTTAACAGACACTCGCATTAGAAATGCTGACACAAATAAGATTTTCGATGAAGAAGCGCAAAACTTCATTGCACTACCTGGACGTGAACTAATTGAAAAATACAGCTTTATGGAAAGAGTAGAGACACAAGAAACGCAAATTCCTTCTGATCTACAGTCTGGTTCGATGTGCATCGGTGAAGTGACTTACCGAGGTCATACGCAAAAAGCATATCTGTCTGACGACGAGCAGTTTAAAAAGTTAATGCTGCTATTAATCGGGCCCACTCGCGCCGGTAAAAGTACGCTCATCGCCAATTTAAGCAAAGGTGCCATTAACAACGGCGAGTGTGTCATTATTTTCGACTTTATCAAGAAATGTGAGCTCTCAGATGAAGTAGCATCTTGTTTTAGTAAGGATAAGGTACTTGAGATAAGGTGCGACGATTTTGAGAAGCTTCAAGGCATTGGCTATAACGAAGTAGGTTTTAGTACGGATCCGTTCAAACAGTACGAAAACGCTAAGCGCCAAACCTCAAATACGCTTACACTTATCAACTCCGTCAACAGCGATAGCGATGCCAGTCGATTGACGCCCAAAATGGAGAGGTATTTAGAGAGTGCATGTCTCGTTGTGTATATCAACGGTGGCAGCTTGAAGGATGTGTTTGCTGTACTACTCAATCACAATCAGCGACACAAGTTCATCGGTGAAGTGCCTGACCGACAGGCAGAGTTTTTAAATGAATACATCGACAGTTTATATGAACTAGATGATAAGAATAAAGATGGCGAAGTCATTGGAACGCGTGTGCAAGCGGGTATCATTGATCGCTTGAATGCTCTTAAACGGAATACTTACATGGAGTTAATGCTAAAAAAGAACACAGTACAAAACATCAATTTAGTAGAAGAAATGCAGAAGAATCAACTCATCGTTATTAAAATGACCCAAAACATGTTTACGACAGATGCAGAGAAAGATATTTTCACGACGTACTGGATGACAAAAATATGGTTAGCGTTACAGGTTCGAGCCGATCAACTAAACGAAAAAGATTTAGTGAAAGTGAATTTAGTGATTGATGAAATATACCAAGTTGCAAACACTGAACAATTCTTGAAAAGTAAGCTCAGTCAAATCGCTAAGTTTGGTATGAAGCCTATTATTAGCTGTCATTACATTAATCAGCTCAAATACATGCGCGATGAATTACGAAGCGCTAACGCCTCTTATATGTTGATTGCAGGGTGCGATAAAAAGAACTTTGAAGAGTTAAAAGAAGAGTTGTACCCCCACACTGCTGAAGATTTACGAAACTTGAAACGATTCCACTCCTTAAATTACATCAAAACCAAAGACGGCTATGCACAGTTTATAACGAAACTGCCTCCCCCGCTAAAAAACTGAAACCTCCTACCTTCCATTTTACGTGGAAGGTTTATTTCCGTTATACACATCTAATTAAGATGACTAATACATGCAAATGATGTAAAATTTTAACTTAACAACAGTTATAAAGAAAGGTTGAACGATATGTATGCACAGGATCAGATTAAAGAATTTTTAAAGTTATCCGGTCGTTTAGCAAGTATTAACCTAGCCAAAGAAATCAAACTGATTGCAGATCTTATAGGAGACGATGAGGTAATCGAGTTTGCAGGTATTGGTGTAAGAGGTTTAGGTGGGTTGAAACAATATTTAATCGTACTTACATCAGAACGTATTATCTCTTCAGATAAGAAAAATACAACTGAATACCGATTAGATAAAATAGAAAACAGCGCTGTTAACCGTAAAAAAATTGCAACAAACGAAATTAGTTTCACTTACAGTGGCGAAGACGTAGTAATCAACACTTTACGTGATGACGCTGGACAGGTGTTATTAACTCATCTCATGACCGCAATAGGAGTTACTGAAGAAGATGTCACTTCTGATAATAGGCAAGTTGTAAAAACATCAAAAATAATAACTTTTAATATCGACATACTTAACGGAAAAGAGCAGCTGGCTCATAACGGAAACACTTTCCGTTTATCGCAATCAAAAGCCGGTGAAGTTTCAATAGCGGCAGACTTTACTAAAGCCCCAGAAAATTTCAAACTCATTAAATGGGAGCGAGTAGAAAACATTCAAAAGAGCGCGCTCGATATTGCGGGATGGACTGTAATCGGAAGCGCTTTCGGAAACGCAGGAGCTTTGGCAGGCGCTATGGGTGCAAATGTAGGAAAAGATAAATCCGTGGCGACACTCTACTTAAAGAGAGAAAACGGTGAAAAAGTAGCATTAGTTATTAAGTGTGATAAGAAAGATTTAGAAAAACTTTCGATGCTAATTATTGCTGAAGAAGATGTTCAAACTGTTGATAAAGTTCAAAGTACAGCAACAATACCAACTGAAGAGCTAATTAAGTTAAAAGAATTAATGGATGCGGGTATTTTAACGCAAGAAGAGTTCGACACTAAAAAGAAGCAGCTGCTAGGTATATAAGATGCGCAGACTCGGAGATCATTGGCTTGAAGCCATTCTTCTTACTATATCAATCCCAGTAATCTTATTTCTATTTTTAATGCTCTTTAATTTTGTTGCATCTAAAGCCTCTATCTTCGGACCACTTAGTTTCTTTATCACTATATTTATAATGCTTTGGCTACCTGTTATAATCTACAGAGTTTATAAAGATTCTAAAAGATGAGTCTAAAACAAGCCCTCCACGATGATACTGTGGAAGGCTTTAATTTTTATATCTTCTCATATGTAATGTCCTCTCGATGCTTAATACCAACAGCGTTGTTAATACCTTTTTCTTTCAACATCTTCAGTAGTATTTCTTCTGTGGCATATTGTTTTTCTTTCAAAGCTTTAAATTGAATACTTGCAACACCCTCATACAATTCACCAGCGTAGACATAGTAATACCTAACGAATTGCTCCATGATCCTCACCTCCCTCTTCGACATAATTCGGGAGATGAATATAAAACCCTGCTTAGGTGTTCAAATTTAAATTTTGGCACAAAGTATTGACAAAATAAAAAAAGAGAGCGATTGCTCGCCCTCTTCTCACGCACTCAGGCGAATAGCCAATTCACCTATTTACAATATAATCCACTTTTTGTACATGTACAATACTAGCTAACTTGGTATTTTTAATTTTTGTAGCACCTGAATTAGCAGCTTCTAATCCTTTAAATGTACCTGTTTTTACACGCCACAAATCGTTCACTTGATCTAAATAACACATCCAGCCAAAACGATACTTCATAACATCGATAACGTTTTCTGCATCCTCTCGTGATTTATATGTCCCTGTAAATAAACGATATAGCTCATTAGTATCTGCTGGAGGTTGAACAGGTTTAGCGATCGCATTAGCCCCTTTAACCATTTGCAAAAATGTAGTCCAAGGAATCTTATTGCTTCGCATTAATTTAGGACAATTCTTACCTGTGTAGTAATTGTGTTGTACTACGTTAGATAAAGGAATCCTCTCATCTTGCATAATTTTAGCCACTAATGCAGCAGCGTTTTGCACAGCTTTTTGATAGTTCCCATCTGTATTAACACAGATTTCAACATGAATAGCTTCATTATTACCACTACCTGCTGCCCAACAACGTATGTCGTGAGCGAATGATTGAACTGCTTCTTGATCGTCTACTTGCCAATGCCACGACGCTTGTCTACTGTTACCGTTCTTTTGGAGTCGGCTATGCGCATCTGCATCTGCACCAGCACGTGTATTATCCGTTTCGTGTACACAGATACGTTTTTTACTATTTCCCTTACCATATGACGCCTTATCGATAATTGACTGAGGTACTAAGTTTTGACGAATTTTCACCATTACTTATCACCGTCCTTTTTCTTATCATCGTTTTCCATCTGCAACTGTGAAAAGGCATTCGCCAAAAACTTCGGTACACGAATGCCGAGTTTCCCAAGATTTTCAATCATGCTGATACCCTCCATACCGATTAAAAATAAAATCATGGCGTTCCTCATAAAGCTACCACTATCTGTTGCTAAGTCGAGTTGCACTGCTGCGATGACCATTAAAATCATAGCAACCTTTTTAATTAACCCTTTGAACGCTTTTTTACTTTCAATGTTCTTAAGCGTAAAACCAACCATAATACCAAGCATGTAGTCAATCGCCATAAAAATAATAAAAGCTTTAATTAAGTGATCAATACCCCCAACAAAATAAGCGACCCATGCCATTGAGCCGCCTACAAGTGAAGTATATAGTGTGTCTGTTTTCATATAAGATCTCCTTTATTTTTAAAAATAGGTCTTCTTGAGACTCGAAGGAGTCAAAATACTACCTCCCACAGATGATTGCGGAAGGCACATAAAAAGCACCCTCGTTTGAGAGTGCTTAAATTTTTGCAAATTCTGCTTCGTTAAGACGAATAGAATCAACAATATATTCGCCTGAGAATTCTTTAATAGATTTTCCGTAAGCATAAAATTCGATTAAATTAAAGATTTCCCCTGCTCTATACCAAGATTCAAAAGCGCCTTTTAATTCATCACAATCAACTACAATTACAATACCTACAGTAGTAAAGTATCCAGGGACCTTATAACTTCTATTATTTAATAGAATAGTATCGAAATATTCCACTTAGTCACTCTCCTTCCACCTACTACAATTCGACAAAAGGGGCAGTTTACCTCTAACAAGTTTTTGACTGAATAAAAAACTACTTCTTCAATTCCGGCTGCATCTGCGCCATTTCTCTCTTTACCTTGCTCATGAACGTCGGTTTGTCGTTATCAAACACTAATTCAAAACCACGCTTATTGTTTTCAATAATTTCTTTAACGGCGGTAATACGCGTATCCATCGTTACGCCCCACTCCTTACTACGAGCCGTTACCAAGTCACCTTCTCGATAATCTATGCCGTATACTTGCGTTGCATTGTAGAGCGCTTGACCACCCATGTAAATCTCTTGTGCGCTTTCGGCAAGCTTTTCATTCCCGCGTTTTTCTAAGTTAGTGATGACCTTTTCGACCGGTAGTGGATTGCCCTCATCATCTTGGTCGCCAATGTCTCGTGCATCGACAAACATTTCATAACGATCAGCACCGACCGCATTCCCGATTGTCACAATGCGACGGTCAATACCTTCACCCTGTCCAGCCACTACTGCAAAGTTTTTATAGTCTAAAAAACTTTCGGTATATTCAAGTTCTGCAAGTGTTTCGCGTTCAGTTGAAAAGATAACCTGTGGCAAACCTTCTTCATTTGCTACGTAGTTGTTACCTTCAAGCACTTTAAATACAAACTGCTTGTTGTTTAAATCTAACTCCACATTCCAACCAAGCCCGTGTAGTTTCGACAGTTCTGCAAGCTTCACCTCTAATTGGTCAAAACGCGCTTTTTCTTCTAGCGCTGGACCTCGATTTTGGTTTAGCGCTAATACAAGATTAGGATAAATGCGATCAGGATCAACAGGGTTAATCATTTGCGTATACACAAAGTGGCGCATAACCGTTTCGACGTCACCTGTAACGCTTTCGTGCGTTTTACCTGGTGCTGGAAGTATCATTCGTTGTGCTACTATGGATTTTAACGATGGCGCTCTAATGAGCCAGTTCTCAGTCGCTTTACCATTTTCATCTAATGCGATTTCGCGGTGCCGTATAATAAACGCTTGGTCTGTGCGATTATACGGGAACAAGATGCACCCTTGCGTGAGCTTATCGGCATGTTGCATATAGCGATTGATATGCAGTTCGAGCTCACCGATTTCTGACCAGCTATGAAGCATTTGCAAGCTTGTGTATTTGTCTATTTCACCGAGTAAGTTGAATTCGCGGTCGATAATACGTAGCGGGACACTTTGTTGCAAAGTAAAACCTCCTTTGTCGCAATATAAAAGCCCTCCGCAATGCTGTGGAAGGCATAAAAAATAACGCTAGCTACTGCTGCGTTTACTCAACTACTTCAATTTTATTACCATTTTCATCGTAGCCATTTTCCGCTAATTTACCTGCCACTGCATCATAATAGCGAGGTGGTACATCTGACAAAACACTCACCTTCAAAATTGTAATACGAGAATACCACAAGTTAATCATTACACATTACCTCCATTAATTTTATTTTCTAATGCTTGAATTCGTCCTTCTTGGGTTGCGATAATATCCACCAACATATTAACTGTTTCCGCAGTAATCGCTAAATCTTCCGCATTTAAAACCACTGTTTCAGCTACATACTCCATATCTTGTACAGTGTAATCGACTGTTTCTGCGATGATTTCTTGGTCTTTTTGCAAAATGTTGATGCGTTTTTCTTCTTTTGTTGGAAATACAATTTTACGCTCCAATATTATCACTCCTATCATTATTAAAATAAAAAGAAGATACCACATTATGTGATCCCCCCTAGAATCCTTGTTACTTTATCATTGTCACCATTTGTTGTATTTGCTCTGGATAATTCTAGTTTTAGTTTTGCTGGCGCTTCTACGCTTAATTGTTTTGTAAATTGATATTCGTTATTTTCTAAATCACTATCCATTAATTGATTGTTAAGATATGCAGTTATGTTAATATCACCTTGTTTTTGTACAAATGCACCAATAAAATCTGTATTACCCTCAATATCTAATACTGCCGTTGCTTCTGTTGTTGGTGATGAAGTTCCTGTTGTCCATGAGCCACTAAAACCTACTCTTTGATAGTTATATCCATAAATGATTAATGGTTTAGTAAAATTCAAAGTAATATCAAATAAAGCAGAAGGATTAAAATAACCATTTTCGGTAGTATTAGGTAATAATTGTTCATTAACCCATCCCCCATCTGCATTACTTAAACAATAAATAGTATTAGCTTTACCAAATTCATAGGGTCTTTGATATACTATATTGACCACATTTTCATTATTAACTGTAACAGAAGGGTTTCTATTACTAATATTGTTACCAGTGGTTAATTTTAATGTAGAAGACCATGTTGTGCCATCATCATCGGAATAAGAGGCTCTAATATTGTCTACTGAATGATCAGTCCCATCTCTGCCATGCCACGACACCCATATACGACCATTTGGTGTACTGCTAATTTCTGGTGGTATATAAACGGCAGATGGGGAGTATTGAGCATAAGAACCACCATTATAAATCCAACTAGGAGTAATCCAATTATTATCTTTTCTAATTTTACAATATATAAAATAAGTAGATGTAGCTAAATATTCAAAGAATATAATAGGAACATCGCCTTTATTTATAACACAAGAACTATTACAATGTACCCCAGTATTATTAAAATCAGTAATCTGCTCAACTACGCCCCACGTAACACTACCATCACTATTAATAATACCTTTTGCGTAACGGATATTGAATGAGTTAGGATATGTTGAATTCTTACTTGACCATGATACATGCAGTTCGGTACCTTGTGGGTTGATAGCTAGTGATACTTTGTTTATTTCTGTTTCTGACACATTTATATACCCAAACTTATTGGCATCAATGTCTATTCGTCCACTTACATTTAATACATCAAAGTTATACCATGCTATCTTGTTACCACTACCAACGATTCCGTACACTCTCGTACCACTACAAACTATAGAATAATCGCCAGTTCTAGAAACCGCATCATAACAAAGTTCCATCCAAGTTACACCATTATCCTTAGATACATAAAAATAATGGTTATTGTAACTAGTATTTTTCAACAATGCAACCAACCATCCATTACTCAATCTAACCAACTTACGCCCACCGTTGCCACTAGTATCATACGCTTGATTAACAACAGTAGCATCATTAACGGTGTTTGTTGACTCCACACTTTCAGTCATAACGATACCGCCATCTTTAATAACTGCATTTACGCTTTCTTGTTCATTAAGAGTGATACCAAAGCTATTACCATTAAAATCATCTGCAAAAGTGGTTCCATTTTTAATCCTATCTGCTGCATCTTGCTTTAATTTCAAATAAGCAATTTCACGTTGCGAATTATTTGTTATTTTTGACAAACGATAAATTTGCGAATCTGTGTATAGTTTGTGTTCGTCAAATTGATTCTCTAATGCTAAGATCCTAGCTGCTAAGTTACCTGCTACATCTCCACTCAAAATATCCTGAATGGTTAAAAACCACTCTTCAAATTCTTGTTGATTCATTGCTTTTTGATTGTCAAAAGTATTTTGATTGCTTTGTAATTGATTGTCAAAAGATTGTTGATTGCTTTGTAGTTGTGTATCGAAAGCCTGTTGATTAGTAGCTGTTTGAGTATCAAATGCCGATTGTGAATCACTCAATATTTGTACAAACTCAATCTTTTTAGCATTAAACCAAGCATCAAACTGTTGTTGAAACACACTTGTCGGAACACTAATAAGTGAATAAACAATGCCGCATAAATCCTCATACATGCGTTCATCGATTAAATTTAACGGCTCTAATGATGCCGTATTTTTCGTAACACGGATTTGAGCAAGTGATAACTCAAACACATAGTTATCGCGTTGTAATTCCGGCGGTACAGGGTTAGCTGCACTCACACCCTCTTTTACAAATAAGCGTATATATCGCGCATTGTTTCGTTTATCTAGTCGTAAAACAATACGGTCGATGCGGTCAACATCAATCTCTGGAATACTGTGAGACAATTCAAGTGGAGTTGTATTCTCATACTGATAACCTTGGATTAGCGCTTCTCCCACATCTACTACGGTTTTGAGCGTCCCCTGAACAACTTTTACTTGTAGATTTGGCACACCATCTTTATGCAGTAATCCACTAGATAATACATTTGCAAAGTAGTCCGCAAAATCACTCGCGTAGTGCCAACGGGGATCTCCTGGCGCACTATTAAAAAACTTAAATATTTCTGCCATTGTCTTACTCCTTTCTTATACCGCTGTATAACTCTTGCGATAACTAATATTTACGACAGCACCTTGTACATCGTTATCAGCTGTGTAGTTAATGTCGTTTTGACCTAGACACAATTTGAAAAAGATGCTATTTACATCCAGCCATTTCATCACATCTGTTTTAACCCCTTCTGCATTTACAAATTCCACACACTTTGCACCTGGTGTCGTATCGATTACCATCTTTTCACCTTCAAATAATTCCTTGTTTACTTGGATAAATTCGCCGGTTGTAAGATTTTCGATGCGCGGGCGAATAGCAGGGCCAAAGAACTCGATGTACAGAGGTACTGCTGATGCACCATCATTATTAATAATTCGACGGTCACGCTGCTCACCCATCTGAAAAGGACCTTCAAACGGGAATTGGAATAGCGGTTTAAATGCCGGTTCTTCATTGATAAGTAAACTACGCCAGTAAGGATCAGGCGCAATGAAGTTAACAACGCCCTTTTGCAAAGTCTTAGCACGTTCACCCTTATCGGGGAAAATCGGTACACTCTCAGCAATCACTTGTATTTCGCGCACTAAATAATCATTTTCATACCTTAAAGTGCCAGCTCCGAGCTTTGGATTGATAATGCGACCGACTTGTTCGCGTTTTTGAGAGATACTCCCGTAACTGTAGTCACCGATGTCGTTCGCAATCACAAATGTAATATCGATTGGACGTTCTTCTAGCAATACGTCAATGACTGTAGAGCCATCTTCGTATGGTACTTTCTGTCGCTGTATATTAGCTTGTACATCACCCAAGCCCACGATTTCTTGCAAATAAAAAGGAGGTCCACCAAAAGTGATAGACTCTCCAAAACGATTTGTAAAAGTAACTGTCTCCAATTTTAGCGACCTCCTATTCGTATGCTAATTGCTGTGCTACACGTTTTAACTGACGTGCGTTTTCGGATGGTGATAGATGTTTTGGTGAGTGTAAATTCACCTCTTGGTGTACAACAGTACCATTTCCGCCAGTACCGCCTTGCCCATCAATCTCTACGTTGACTTTGATTTTGTGCTCAATCTCCGTTTGAATCGTATCAATGGCACCACTAATGTCGTTAATGATGTCTGATACATCAACGGCCGGTTTCACCCAATCTGCTAAATCTTTCGCTGCTTGCACCGCATCCGAACGCATATCGGCTATGCCGTTAATAATACCTCGTACTAGATTGTGACCGATGAATTTTTTACCCCAACGTGATGGGCTGTGAATATCAAGCGCGGATTTAATTGTACTTTTAATGGATTCCGCGATAGCGTTCGCTTGTGCAAGTAAAGCTGGTGTCATTTGAGCTAGCCCTTTTTGCATGCCTGCGATGACGTTACCGCCAATTGTTGGCATATCCTCTACGAGTGATTCCATTTCCGTTTTTGTACCGGTTGTCACTTCTTTAATCGCATTGTCCCACTCGATTTGATACGCTTCTAGCTGTTTAGCAGTTTCTTCACGTAATAAAGTAATATCTTGGTCAATCTCTTCGCGCATACCGGATAATTCTGTTGTCGCTTTATTTCGTGCAAACGCAAACTTTTCTTCGTATAATGCAGCGTATTGTGTTAATTCTTCATCCGATAAGCTGTTTAATGCTTTCAATTCACCAAGAGACTTTGGTCCGAGTGCTTCTAATTCTCCGAGTAGTGCTTCATCGCTAATACGTGAACCAAGACTAGCCATGACTTCTTCCCATTCTTTCAGTCCGTCCACTTGCGACTGTAAGTTGTTTAATAAACCACGACCTGTTGCTTCTGTTTTCGAAGTGAATTCATCGAACATCCCTGTAAAGTTACGAATAGCATTTACACGGCTTTCGTAAGCACTGTTGTACTTGTCATTTAGTGCCTTTTCACCGTCAATTAACTTTTGGTTAGCATCTTGTATTTTCTTTACATACGTATCGTTTAAAGACAGTAACTTTTCGTTAATTTCTTTTTTGATAGCTACAGACTGGCTATTGAAGTATTTATATTGCTCCGAATCTTTCTCGTACATTTTTGCGTATTCTTCGTACATTTTCAGTTCATCAACAATAGAGATAGCGTTTAATTGTTTAGACAACGCGACGAATTCTTTTTGTTGCTCGAATTTCGTTTGCATGAATTTATCGTGTTCTTGTAAAGCTTTTTGTTCTGCCGCTGTAACATCGTGCAGTTGATTCGCGTATTCCGTCATCTCCGAAGAAAACATAAAGTCAACGGCTCTATTTATACTATCCATTCCGATGATTGAACCATTTGCCATTTGTTCATTCGCAGCTTCAATCATCTCTTGGCGCTTTTTCTCCATACGCTCAAATAAGTTAGCATGTTTCTCTTCTACTTTTAAGCGCTCTTTATTGAAATCTTCAATGATGGATAACCGCGATTTAGATGTTAAAAATTCTGATACGATTAAATCGTTATAAAGTTTCGCTAACTCTTTTTTAGTATCATCAACACCTAGATTAATCAGATCATCGATATTAACGAGTTTTAAACCTTCAAAAGAACGTATTACTTTATCAACAAGTTTTTGTGTTTCACGAATTGTTTCAGCAGATTGGTTCTGCATGCCCACCAGTAAACCTTGCACGACAAATTGACCTATAGCCCTCATAACGCGACTTGGGCTATTTATGTCAAACACGGATTCAGCGGTTTTTATAACCGATTCAGCTATGTTTTTTGAGGTTTTTTGAACATTTTTAAACTGACCAGATATACCCTGCGACAGACCAATTCCGATGGAAGATCCTGTTTTTTCACTCACTTTAGAAGATACACCTTGTACGTCTAATGCTTTTTTCATTTCTTCAGCAATTCCGGTTGCGATTTCTTGCGCTTTTGCTTGTAACGCACCTTGCATGCTGGATAAACCGTTTAAAAGTCCAGTAGCGGCATCTGCGCCAATTTTTTCTAAAGAAGATAACTCGGTGTCAGTAGCCTGTGTGATCCCTTTAATTTGCTTTGTCCATTCTTCTTTCAGTACGTCTAATTCAGCATTTGCGGCATTTCGTAATTCTTGGATTTTGTTTTCTGTATCAGTTTTCATACCGCCAAGCTCTTTTTCCGCTTGCTCACGCGCCAGTTGCATCTTTTCTTGGTATAAACCGCTATATTTCGTTAACTCTTCTTCAGACAAAGAATTTAAGGCTTTTAATTCACCTAAAGCTGCAGGACCCATTGCTCGTAATTCGGCAAGTAATCCCTGGTCAATCGCTTTTTTAGAGAGAATTTCAACTTCTCGTTGCCACTCTTTAAAACCTTTTACCTGTGATTCGAGGTTCGATACAAGGTCTTTACCGGAACGGCCAATCTTTATTTCAAACGCATCAAATACGCCCGTGAAATCACGCAATGACTTTTCACGTTCTGCCAGCGCATCTTCATACTTTTTCGTTAACTCTTCTTCTTGCTTTTGTAAGTTCTCGTTGACCTTGCCGATTTTATCTGCATATTTTTCATTAATCGAAACAAGCTCATCATTTACAGCTCGTAGAGCATCTTTGTATTTGATCTGCGCTTTAATTTTCGCTTCTGAACCGTCTTCAAATAACTCTAATGAAGCTTGCCACAGTGCTGCTTCTTCTACGAGATTAATCTGTTCGAGTTCACGTTTTTGCTGAATGAAGTTTTGTACACTTTGGATACGTTCGTTATCCGCTTGCACTTGAATAGCAGTGATCTTATCTGCATATTTTTGTTGCGTATCTAGTGTTTTTAAAGCGGCGTCCGCTTCAATTTTGGCAATGCGAGCATTTTCTGCTTCAGTTAACGCTCGCTTAGCTTGCGCGGCTTTCAAGCGAATTTGATTAATCTGATAAGCCTTATCCGTTTCAATCTTCGCGAGTTTATCCGCTTCTTCTTTCGATAGCTTTTGGATTTCACTTTGCGTTGCCTCGATATCGTTGATTAAAACCTTCGCTAAACCAACTAGCGCAGACTTCACTGGGGAAAGATTACGTGAAATTCCCTCTGCAACACCAGCCGGAATCCACTTCGAAACGGCCGCCATCACGCGCGACGGGCTATGAATGCCCAACATGCTCTTTAACCAGCTTGGTAAATTGCTAGCAAGTTCACTGATCGTACTCTTTACTTCATTGAATTTTGAAGTAATCCCCGAAATTAGACCGTTGATGATGTCTTTACCAATCTTTTTCAAGTCGATATTTTGAAGGAATGTTTTAGCAGCGTTCCAGCCGTTGATAATCGCTGTTTTAACACCATTCATCGCATTAGTTACGGTTGATTTAATTGCATTCCATGTATTCGTGATGAATAGTTTAATAGCATTTAGAATGTTGGTAATTGTTGTCTTAATACCATTCCAGATGGATGATACAACCGATTTAATGCCGTTTAATACAGACGAGATAACCGATTTAATCGCATTCCAAGTTGATGTAATAATAGAACGAATATTAGAAAGCACGTTTGAGATTAACGTTTTAATCGCATTCCAGATGTTCGTTGCAGTTGATTTAATGCCGTTCAGAATATTAGTGATTGAGGATTTAATGCCGTTCCAGATGGACGTTGTATTTGTTTTGATGCTATTCCAAATAGATGATGTGAACGATTTAATCGTATTTAAGGTGTTCGTGAAAACCCCTTTAATGGCTGTCCATGCAGATTGTAATAGTGTTTTTGCTGTTGAACCAAAACTTTTAATTGGTCCTAAAATCTTACTCAGGAAGTATAGGTTAATAACGCCCCATACAGCCTGTAATGCACCTGATACAATTTGTTTAATCCCTTCCCAAACACCTTTCCAATCACCCTGGAACAGTGATGAGAATGTTTGAACTACGCCGAGAATAACTTTCGTAGCGCCTTGAATTACATTTTGAATAGCGTTCCACGTAGAAATGACAATTGCTTTAATTAACGGCCATGCAAATTTAAAGATAGCCATAATCACTTCAATTGCTTTTGTCACAAACGACCCGATTGCATTCCATACAGTCGATGCAGTAGCTTTAATACTCTCCTGATTTTCATTCCAGAACGTTTTGATTTGCGTCCAAACAGATGTAATTAAATTTCTGATAGCCGTAACGGCTGCTGAAATTACTTCTTTAATCGCCGACCAAATCGTTTGTACTTGTGCGCGGAACTCTTCGTTTGTTTTACACAGTCCAACGAAAACGGCGGTTAAACCTAAGATTGCAGAAATCACTAAACCGACGGGACTTGTAATTAACCCTATCGCTGTGCCTAATTGCGGCGCTATTCTAGCGGCAAAGTTAGTAAACAAAGTACCTAGATTTTTTAATTTAGGTAAAAACTCAATAAATTTCGTACCTAATTCGAAAATTTTTGTACCTAGTCCTTTGAACAGGGTACTAAGCGCTATCACATTCGGTACAATCGCAAGTGCTAAACCGCCAAACGAAATGAAACCAGCAAGTAAAATCCCAATGTAACGGTTATTTTCCATCATCGAGTTAGCGAACTCTAAGAAGCGATTGACTAGATTAAGAATAATCGCTCCGAGTGGTGCCATACCGATACCGAGATTAACAATAAATTTAGTTAAGTTCCCAATCAGAGAAAGGACAGATGGAGCTGTCTGTTGCACATAGCCCATGAATTGTTTAAAACCTTCGTTTTGACCGAGTGTTTTGGACCATTCTTTGAATCGAGCCATCATGTCAACTAGCCCATCCATCATACCCGCTGAAGAATCTCCAAACGCACTGAAGAAGTAAACAACTCCAGCCATAGCATCTCTAAAAATAGCGCGGATTTTCGGCATGTTCGTAGCGACATAATCCATAAACGATTGGAATTTAGCGCTTGTTTTCAAGCCGTCTGACCACTCTGCAAAGCGTTGTGTCATTTCTAAAAAGCCTTGTGCTGTCGATTTACTAAGTGGCGCAAATGCAGTTAGCATCGAGCCAAGCCCTTTAAATACGTTACCGAACGCTTGCCCGAACGTTGTCAACATCGATGCACCGCTATCGTTTAAGTATTGTAAAAATGCTTGTACTGGCGGTGTACCGATACTTTGATTCAACTGTTCCATTAATCCGGCTACCGCAGATGCACTTGATACAAATAACGGTTGTAATTTCGTCAGCAGACTATTCGCCGCGGTCATTGCCTCACGGAAAGCTTGTAGTACAGGTTTTTCTGTCGCTTTAACCAAACCGTTATAAGTGTTTTTAAATGCATCAAATGAAGCTTTCGCCTGTGCTTGCTGTGCTGTCAATTTGGCGTTTTCATCAAACAGTTTTTTGATGGTTGGTATTGCTACCGCGCCAAATGCTACTGCGCCCGCACCAGCTGCCGCAAATGCCCCAACTAATGCAAAAGTTGAACCTGCTACTGTACCGAGCATCGGACCTAAATTCGCAATTGCTACGCCGATATTAGAGATGAGTGGTACAACTGCTGGTAACAATGACACCGTTAGTCCGCTAAAGGTGTGTTGTGCTAATTCACCGAATGCGCGGATATTGCTTGCAATGCGTTGTATTTTATTTTGGAACTCTTCAATCCTCGCCTCGATTTTGATAACTACCCTATTTCTCACAAGAGAGGCTATACGTGCGCGGATTTCCGCCATACGACGATTAAACTCGCTAATATCTGCATCTACATCAACACGCACGTCATTCGCTGTTCGTCTAATTTCCGCTTGTACTGCACGCATGCTCGCCATAAAACTGGAAATACGTGCGCCGATGGTTGCTTGGAAACTAGCCATACACTCACTCCTTTTTCTTGTTGTTTTGTTCTGCCAATGCTTGCGCCCACTTTTTCATAGCCTCTTGCGCTTTTGTATGAAGAGTAGTATCGATCTGTTTCGATTCTTTCCACTCACTATCACCATCGACAATACGCTTACGAGCACTTTTCGCATCGAACAAGTCTTTGGCCACATTCAGCTTTTTCTTGTTGTTTGCAATGCGATTAAAAACAGCCATGCGTGCTAAATCGTCGTATCGATCGACAACCTGCAGCATGGCTCCTTTTTTAAATGCTTTGTATTCGTTCGGTGTCCACGACATAATGAGATCTACATCATACAAATTCATGTATTGCGCGGCATCTGTGAGCACATCGAGCCATTCTAAGCCATCAACTCGTCGCGCGCATCGAGTAGCATCTTCACGCCCTGTGCGTTCTCCGCTTTCTCCGCTTCGGATTTGCCCACTGTTTTGAATAGCTCTAAGTTCTTCCAAAACGTCTTCGCATCTTTTTTGAAAAAACCCGATGCATCAATAGCACGAAACGCTTCCTTGAATAATTCTTCTGTGCCGCCATCTGCTTCGATGCGTTCTTCGAGTGCTTCTTCAATCTCCGCGATTGCAGGACGTTTCTTTAAGTGTGCTAGACCGCAATCCCAAAACGCTTTTAACGCGTCAATATCGAACTGCAGCAAACCTGTGTAAATGCCGTTGAATCCGCCTACCTCATTGCCTTTTTCATCTTTTTGGTTGTAATTCTTGTCCGCTAAATTTTTAAACGCAAAACCAAATTTCGCTTCGTGTTGTTCATTTTTAATTGTTAAAGTTGCCATTTTATAATTCCCTCTTTCTGTTTTTAAAAGTTTTAAGGTATAGAAAAAGAGCGCTACGAGAGCGCCCTAATTGTTACTGGTTACGGTCCAGGTGGTAATTCTGTTTGTTCACCGCCAAATTCGCCTGATTTTTGACCAGGTGTTTCGAATCCGTATGTTGCAAAGTCGATTACTTCTTGTGGCAATTTTGGCAATTTACCAGGTTGAGATTTCCCGATAACTTGCAAAGTTGCAGAAATTTCTTGGAAACCATCACCTGGATTAGATTTTTCAACAGACTCCACTAATGTGTAAGCAAAAATAGCATCGTGTTGATCGTCGGTACCTACTGATAAATCCACTTCCCATACTTTTAGTTGCACTTGATTACGAATCGCTTCTAAAATCGCTTTCTGTCCCGGATCATTCTTGTCACCATACGCGGACATTTCAAATGATTCAGATGATTGTCCATACGCTAAAATCCGTCCAAATTTCGTCTGCTCGTCTACTAACTCATTCTCCATCGAGTGTGAGTTTTCAGTTAAGTGTCCAATAAGGAAACCGTCTTCGCTTAAAGCTGCTGTTGCTAATTGCAATAATAAAACGGTATTTTTACCACTTTGCATAAGTGTTTTCCCTCCAATATAAAAACCGTCTCTTCTTACGAGAAACGGCTTTAGATGTTTTGTATTTTGTAGCGCATAATTAAAACCCCGTGCTTTACGCCGGGGCTGTTATCATCAATTACTCGCGATTCGATTCGTTTGATTTCGAGTACTCGCCCACCATTGATACGATATGGGCTGTGTAAGGCTTGCTGACAAGCGGATAACATTTCGTATGTTTTTCTCTTACCGCTGTAACTGTCATTATCCTTCCACCAACAATGGATGGTAAAGGTAATACTTTCGATGTTGCTCGTTTTCGTATCAAACGGGCTTGAATACGGCTCTGAAACCGTTACGTAAGGATAAGGTGTGTTTTCATCTACTGCGTCGTATACACCGTTATCCTCGTCGTTTTTATGTGTAATTGCCGTTAGTGCTGCGCTAGCACTTAACTTTTGATAAATCGCTTTTTGAAGCTCAAAATAAGGCAAAGAAAAAAGATTACTCATAATCCTAGTCGCCTCATTTCTCTCATAAAATACTGCTCTCCCGCTTCAACTGCTGGTTGCCAGAAAGGTTGTGCCATCATACCTTCAGTTGTCACGTAACGTCCTAGTTTAAGACTGTAATACGTCCAAGGCGTTCTACGACCATTTCCGTTTTCAGCATAAATGCCAGTCCCGTGCTCCACGTAAATCGCGTAATGCACGCCAACTGTGACGATAGCTGTATATTTCCCGAGCATTTTCATCTCGATTGAATCCTTTAAGCTACCATCGTCAACAGGGGCTAACATTTTTGCTTGAGAAGTAATGATTCGAGCTGTTTCATAAATAATATCCGATACTTGATTTAATAACTGCTGTTCAAACCGTTGTGCTGCACGTAATAATTCATGACCTCCAAATGAGATTCTAGCCATTATGCAGTCACCAACTTTAAAGCCACACGCATGATTTCGTGTTGACCTCCTTGATCTTCAGGACGACCAGCAAAAGCGTAAATTTCATTCTCGAAACGTAATTGCATAGTTGATTTTAAATCTGTTCGATAAGGGTAGTACATATACCTTTCGAGAGGGTTGCCTAATTGCTGTGCATAATACTGCTCTTTAGATGTCGGCGTATCTACAAAAGCGTCAATCGTATCGACTTTTACCCATTCAGTTTTAAAACCTCCAGCGCCGTCAGAAACACGTTTCTTATCTACTACTTCAACTGTGTGAGGAAACTCATCGTAATGCACGGAATTTCACCTTCTTATACGGTCGTAAGTAAGTCCAAATAGCTTTGGGGAATTCCGTATCGTAGGAATATGAAACAGTTCCCATCGTTCGCCCTTGCAAGCTTGTAGGAGTCATATTGAATTGAATAGCCTTGGCTATAAACAGACGAACGCCTGGTGGCATTTCAGAAGGAGTCCATTTACCGTTACAGTGATCTTTTGCAACATCATAAAGAATAGGAGCCATTGCACGATAATAGTTATCATGCTTAGCTCCAGTAAGATTGTTCAACTGTTTAAGCTGCTCAATTTCTTCTTGTGTTGGTTGCCACAAAATTAGTCACCAACTTTCTCGAATTCCACCCTTACTAAGTCGTAAAGCTCTTGTTTATCAGCTTTATCATCAAATGAAACGTTACGATGCGCAAGTTCTGCTTTTAATTGCTTCGCTGTCACTTTTTCATATTCAGGTAGCTCTGTAAAAGGCGCGTGAGGTGCTGCATTTTTCACGCGACTATCCTCTATATAATCCACTTTCTCAAAATCCTCAGAACGCAAAAGGCGAGCACCGTGCTCTTCAGTGACCGCCCAAGTGATTCCTGTTTTAAAGTTTTTAACTAACAATCAAAGCTCCTCCTTAGACAGGTCGTTTAGCTGATAATACCGCTAAAGCTTCTGGTCGAGTTACCTTTGCACCGTACAAGTGAAGCCCTTTTACTGCATCAGCAAAGCGCTTCTCCATGCGGTAGCCTTCCACTTTTGCCGCTTGCTCCGCATACGTCCACGCCATGTTATGTCCTGCGATAATTTTCGAGTTTGCAACGACTCCTACATCTGTCGCAATAGTTGGAGCGTTGTTAGATTTCAACAGTAAGAAACCTGCAGCACGTCCGACCACACCGTTAATTAAACGCTCGTCAGCTGGTAATGCACCTGAACCTACAAAGCGGTCATCTTTTAACAGTAAACCTTCATACCAAGGTGGCAATACAGCAAAACGTCCTTGCGTTGGAATGTTTGACTCATCTAATTTAGTGGATAAATCTACTAGAGCCTCGTAGGCAGTTTGTTTATCGACAGCTTCTGGTGCTGCATCCGTACCAATCGTATTTGTTGCATGTACATAGTGAGATGCAACAAACTGATCCGCTTCGTTCGCTAAAGCGTATGCCGCTTCACGCATTGCATTATCCATTAATTTCGGATTTTGCTGAATTTTATCAAGATCATCGATTTGGAAGTTAAAGAACTTCGATTGGTCGATTACTAGGTTACGAGTGTGGTCTGATAGTTCTTCTGGATCGGTCATATCAGTATTTCGAGTATAATCACCTACTGTTACAGCCCCAATACCGTTGATTTTCACTGTATCACCGTAGGCTTTGATTTCACCTTCATAGTCGCGGTTGATTACGCCAGCTTGTCCAAATACTAAAGATTTTTGTAAGTTATATAGTAAACGAGCCGACCAAATAGTCGGAATAAAGTTTGTTGTTGCCATATAAAAAATTCCTCCTCAACCGTCATAGCGGTTTATAATAATTTGTTCTTCACGATTTCTTCCCAGTTTGCATTGATTTCATCAGGTGTCATTCTCAATACATCCTCTTTAGTCAATGCTGTCGGGTTGCCCCTTTTTGGTGGTGGCGTACCATTATCTTTGAAGCGTTTGTCCACTTCTGCTTGCACAGCAGCATTAAATTCTGCTTCGAGAATACCTAAATTAGTAGTAGTCTTTTCCGCATCCTCACCGACAAAGAAATCAACAAGCTTAACAGGTAAGCTCTTTTCAGTAGCAGTAGATAACGCTTGGTTCACTAACTTTTCACGTGCAGCTTCTTTCTGCGATTGCTCAAATTGAGCCTTTAAATCACGTAATTGTTTCGCTTCTTCTGATTCAGGCGGATAGCGCTTAGCAATCTCTTCCTCGATTTTCTTTGGAAGAGTTTTATTTTCATAAGTTTTAATTGCTTCGGTTACGCGCGTATCTGCAAAGGACTGCAAATACGTCTTCCCTTTTTCATTTTCTTGCAGGAATGCTGTTACAGCTTCAATCGTTAACTCTGCCCCTTGTCCGTTTCCACCAGGTGGTGTTGGCTCCGGCGTAGGTTCAGGCGTCGGCTCTGGATCTCCAGCAAAGAATTGATTATCGAAAGTTGGAATGTATAATTTAATTCCAAAGAAATTTACATTTTCAAGTAACATTGTTTTTTCCTCCTTGCCCAATCTAGTTGCCTCGTAAAGCCCCTAAACTGTTCAAAAGTAGTTGTATTTTCTCGTTCTTTATAACGTCTGCGAGAAGAAAGACAAAAAATTACTCAACGACTTCCCAATCTTCTGCTAACATATCTGTTTGTGATGCTAACCAACCAATAACGATAGAACCGTCAGCAGCCTTCATATCAATATGAGAATTGATAAGCACTGTGTTTGTTTCGTTTGCTGGTGTTTTGGCAAGTGCGTCTTTTGCTTCGTTACGTAAATTTTCGTATGGTACTTCTTGACCTTTTACTAAGTATAGGAACATACCTTTACCGTTCCATCCTTTGCGAGCTACTTTCTTACCATCTTTTAACGCTTCAATTGCTTGACCGAAATTCATTAAATTACCTCATTTCAATAGTTTTCTAGCTTACGGGCTAGTCACGAGATACGTTATTACTCATTTAGACCACCATACCTTTCTGCTATGTCAGCTTATTCAGCTTCACATCAAGCTTTTTGTTCATAATATTTACCTAAGCAATGCTCCAATTGAGCAAGTTTACACAACCTTTTAAACATGCAATCTGAACATTTCTTCTCTAGCTTCTTTTTGATTCTTTTATTTCGTGCCACGCTGTTTCACCCTTTCGAGAAAAACCTTTTCTCAATTTCGACTCTTACTTCAACAGGGAAGCTTTCAAGGTATTGTTTCTTATCTAGTTCCTTCTTTTGCTTATGAAGCTTTAAATACTTTTTCATATCTTTATCAGAGAGGTTATTCAAAGCCTTTAGTTCCTTAATAGCTAGTTGTGGTTTAAAACCTGCCAGTTCTGCAACCAACCCACCTTTATCACCGATACGAGTGCGTAACTTCTCTATTTCTCCTTTAAAGCGATCTTCAATAATCGCATCTTCTAATGATTGTTGAAGTAGTTCATCGCCTTCTCGTTTTACTTTTTCAATACCATCTAAAAACCCACGAGACATTCTGCGACCAATGAGCGTGTAACAGTATAGGAGTCTTTCAGTGCCAATCAAGTGCGCTATAAAATGGCGGAAACCTCCTTCCTGTACGCACTCTAAATTTTTGATTTGTTTGAACATTAAACCCCCTCCTTTAGACAAAATAAAAAAAGCATTAGACTACTCCGAGCGCTTCAAAAAATTCTTTCTTCCATTCTTCAATTTCAGCGTCCAATTTATCATATTCGTTGCCAGTACCTCGCTCGTCAATTACCATCGTCTCGGATTCTTTGTAAGCAGCTAGTAATTCCATGAAAAGCGTTCGAACCTTCCATTTATCCAACTTAATCATCCCTCTGCACTAAATTTCTTTTTCCATTCGTTATACGTCATGTATGGCACTGTTGTACTTGGCGGTTTTACTTGTTTACTCGCTTTGTTGAATGCCTGAATATACGTAAGCCCTTCATCTGCCATTAACGCGTCCATTTTATCTGCTAATTTCTTTTGGTAGTCGGCGTCCATATAATCTTTGCCTCTACGATATTCAGGTAATTTACCATTAACCTTATAAATCGTTGCACAGCGACACTGAATATCCATTGAAGCAATTCCCCAAAGCCGAGGACCTTTCGCTTTCCACGTTTTATAGTGAAAATAACCATCCTTATCAGCTTCTTGCCCGTCTAGTTTTCGATGAGACATACGTACTCTGTGGTCGAGTGAAGATGCCCATACTTTCGTGATACGAGCCGTTTTGCTTGCCTGTTCTTCGACTGCTACCTCAGCTAACGAACGGATACGTCCGCCTTCTGTACGAGCTACAAGTCGTGCTTTCTTACTTGACCAGTTCATTGCATTTTCAATACGGTGTGCTAGTTCTGTGTAACTTTCCCCTATTTGCAAGCTCTGTGCGATTTCAATATTTAAGCGTCGGATAATCTCATTACGATGAGCCTCGAATATTTTCGGCAAGGTTAAAAATTCTACTGGATTGATTAAGGCTGCTTCGACCACTTCTTGTGAAGGAATGCGAAAGCCCATCTCTTCTCCTGATGCTTGTGAAAATAAAAAAGCAAGCATCAAATACTGTTCTACGTAAACGGTTTGATGTGCTTCATTAATTTCTTTTATGATTTTGCGATAGTCCCCGTCTAAAGCTTTTGCGATCCTCGTCATTTCCTGTTGAAAACGATTGTACTTGTTAACGTCAGTCCAGCTTGCTTCTTTGCCGTTGCCGAACTTACGGTGCATTTCTGATAGCTGTTGCAAAATGGATTTTAAGCGTTTGGCGAACACTACTTCAATATCAGTCTCAGCTTGTTTTAGTAGCTTATTGACTTCACGATTAATGTCTTGTTGGTTCATTTTGCCTCGCCTCCTATCCACAAAACCACCGTTTTACAGACAAAACAAAAAGCGTCCATGAATTAACGTTTACGCCTCCTCAATCTGTCTATTTACTTGTCTAATATTAAGATCCACTAAACGTATGAGAAGTAGACTATTCGTTATCCAATGGTTCTAACTCTTTACCATAAATCTTTGCATCCTTCTCCATCTCTGCAAGCTCGTACTCTACATCATCTACAATTGATAACTTTGCAAGACGTGTACGCTCCGACACTTGACCTTTCATTGCTTGTGAAGCTTGGGCTTCGGATAATAAATCAATTGGAATGTTACGTTTGTACTCATACCAGACTTTTAGGTAATCATCTTTAGAGCAGATGCCCTTTTTCGCCCATGCACTACATAACACTTTGAATTGATAACGTAAAGCAGTCGTAAATTTACGCTCCATCGTTTTACATTTGTTCTCAAGCGCCATGAGCTTGTACTTCAAAGCCACGCCACTAGCATTACCTGAAAAAGCTTCATCACTGAAGTTCACACTCTTAGCTAATCGCATGATGTTCTCTTCTAAGCGGTTCAGGTGGTTTTCAATCATCTGATCATTGACTTCTTTGGTTAAGTATTTGATGTCGTCATCTTCGCCCATCAACTCGAAAATTCCTGTACGTGCTACCTTTTGAGCGTCTTCTTCATCCATGCCCACCCCTCTAAGTACCAGGTAAGCTAATCGCCATTGTTCAATCTCATTAGATGCATCTGAAAGCGTACGGTCATAAGCATCAATCAACTTATATACTTTATCAGCATCACCCTGCAGCTCTTCGTTGTTCGGAATGCCGAACAACGGGCAATGGTCGAATAGATGTTTACGTTCTTGTTTCAGTACAAAAGGAGAATCTTTGTCAGCGCGTGAGTACAGTCGTTCAGTAGTGGAATCGTAAAACACCAGCTGCTCGATCTCTACTTTCTCCCCTTCAGCATCGAGTTCAGCGCTCTTGAAATATCGCATAGCATATTTCGGCTCACTTACATCTGCTGTTTCTGAAAGGATAATCGTTTCCCACGGATCAATGGCAGTAACACGTTCATTGCCTTCTGTATCAATGTAAAGCAGGCGTGCCGAGTAACCACAAATAGCAGTTTTCTTGCCTGTTTCACTGTCCAAGTCTTCTACAGAATTACGCAAATTAAAAAGCTCAATCGCCTCTGAAAGTTTCGCCAGGCTTTGAGCTTGTTTGTCTACTACGTATGAAATTGGATTACCGAACATATAGCCGATTTTAGTGTCAACGATGTCTGCATCAAATGCGTTATTTAACGTATTGTTTACCTTGTCATCGACACGCTGCACATGTTCATTGCCTTGTGCGTATTCAGTAGGTTTACGTGTCAAAATAGGCACGGCCGACACTTCAGTTTTATAACGGTTGTAGTTCCGTAAACGTTTATTTCGTTCAGCTTTGGTTTCTGTGACTAGTTTATCGAATAATAGAGGCGTAACGCCTTTTTCATCGATGTACGTAATGTATTCGTTCATGTTTACGCCTCCTTATCTTGAATTTGCCCCTTTGACACTTGCCACTTCGTAGTCGTCTAAGCCGTACCACATTGCAGAAAAAGTGTGGGGGTCAATGTTAAATTCATCTTCAATAATTTCATCTGTTTTAGGATCTTTCTTGAAAGTAAGCTCCTTCAATTCACGAATTGTATTCACGCAAGAATCGGAACAAATGATACGCTTGAAACGTTTCATTTTCTTTGTATTTTCAACTCGAGTGAGCTTCTTACAAGAATACATACGGAATCCACGCTGTTTGAAGTAAGCGATTGTTTTCGGTTCAGCGTTATCAGCTTTAATAATCGATTTCTTCAATCCTGCTTCTTCAAGTTCATCTGCTGTTTTATCATCCGTCATACCTCGCTTATAATACTCCCAGTAGATATAGAGCCACTTATTCTCATGATCTACTACCATGCGCAATACAGCGTTGTAAGAATCGACAAATCCGAAGTCCATACCGTTCTTTCGAATTGGTTTTCTAATCAATGCTATCTCGTTCATTACCTGGTCATGAGGCTTCACTTCAAACTGCGGTAGTACTAACACCCCGTTTACACCAAAGCGCCCTTTACGTGCAATTCTATGAAGATCAGGATCGTACAGTTGCATCTCATCCAGTTGCTCAATATAACTCTCAGGTAAAAAGAGATTATCGTCAGCCGTTGAGTGATGATAATACGTGTTGTTCACTATGATTGTTCGTAGCTTATACAGCTCCTCGTCATCCAGTACAAAATACTCTTCAACCTCATTCTTGAAGAAATGCTTGTACACCCAATTCCCTTTTGAAACCGGATTGGTAGAGAGAAGTATAAACAGGTCTAGTGTTGGGTGACGTAATCGCCCAAGTAGCTCCTTGAATCCAGCGTACTTAATCTCACTACATTCCTCTAACCAAATTAACGAAATGTTGTTGATGGATTTTAGCTTTTCCGGCTTGTCCATCCCACGGAAGATGATTTTAGAGCCGTTAGGAAATTTCACGGTCATTGGTGAAGAGCTTGTTTTTATCTTCCCCGAAAGCCCGAGATCCTCGATAATTTCACAAAACAAAGAAAACGTACTATCTCTGTGCGTGTCGTAAACTTCACGAACGACTAGAGCTGTACGTTTCTCTTCTAATAGTTTTAATAAAATTTTAAATGCTACGTGATAAGATTTCGAAGACCCATACCCACCGACAAGAAGTTGAGTTTTGCAACGCCAGTCAAAAAGGAAATCTTCGAAATGCGGGTTCACTTCTTTTTCAACCGTCGTCGACATTTACTCTACCCCTTTCATACATTTCCTGTCTACTAAATTCATTTTGAGTTTACATAATTGTGCTTTTCGGAAGTCGATTAATTCAAAAACACTGTCACACCAACGTTTGTGCAACTTCATTTTTTATTGATTATGCACGTTTTTATACATTGTTGATTTATAAAGGTTTGTACATCATGTTGAAAATTATTTCCCAACTTTTCCTGCATAAAATTACTCACGTTTTTTGCCAATAATTTTAATCTCAATCGGGCCTGTTTGTTCGTCAGCACCCAGCTTTTCAATCTCGACCTTCGTTTTGTCGATGGATAGCTGCATCTGCTCTAACTTCAATCTACGTTCGTCTGCTTCATCTGCTAACTTGATGAAATGGTTAATTGAAGTTCGTAACTCACTAATCGCTCTTGATTGTGCTGTTAAGAGTTGCGCTTGACGTTCCCATGCAAACTGGAACTGATACTCAGTTTCTTGAGAAGGATTTTTCCCGCCTTGCAACTTCTCTCGCTTCAACTCTTTAATCATTTCGTCTTTTGATTCAACGTGCATGATTTTCTGAGCTCGTAGGATTGCAGCATATTGTATTGTGATTTGATCCCACATTAAGTCAGCAGCAGACTTTGCATTCATTGCTTCGATGATCTCCTGTGTTTCGTCAGGAAGGTACTTTGCAAACAGTCCATGATCTAGTTTAGGGTTGTTCCGACTGGTGAATTGGTTCTTCGGGTTCGGGTTGCCTGAACGCTTTCGAGGTGCATTAGATGTAGCAACTTTTTTAGAAGGTTGCATCTTTTTCTTTTCGGATGCATCTTTCTTGGTTGCAACCTTTTTCCACCCTTCTCGACTCTTTCTGCTTTTCAGTGTCCCCTCTTTGATTCCATGCTTTTGTGCTAAATCAACTAAAGTAATTTTTGTCGTTTCCCACTCTTCTCGTATCAAATGCCAGTTTGCCATCTACATCGCCTCTCACTTCCGTTCCTCGTAGGATTTTTTATGTATACAAAAAACCGTACGTGCATTCTCGTTGTCCGGATCGGAGAGCGCTGTACGGTTTTCTTGTTATGTTATTTTGTGGGCTCTAAATTTGTCCCCTCATATATACGGTGGTTTACATGACATTTACATGACAAAATTATTTTCGTCGTTGTTCAACGTATAATTTAATCGCTGTACGTTCCTCTCCTGCAATCTCTACCTCAGCAAAAGCTGGCGTACACATTAAATCGACTCCGCTAGGTGCCACAAAGCCTCGTGCTATAGCAACCGCTTTTACTGCTTGGTTTAATGCACCTGCTCCAACAGCTTGAAGTTCTACTGTTCCGCTAGTTTCTCGAATAACGGCTACCAAGGCGCCAGCTACCGAATTAGGGTTTGATTTTGATGATACTCTTAATGGGTTCATGATTGATCCTCCTGTTTTTGTGATAGTATTGTTATATTCCAAGATGCGGTACATCTAGAAGTCGAACTAAATTTCTATTTTGTGCTTTTCAAGTATTTCTTGGATTTTCTCTCGTGCTCGCTCGATGTGCTTTTGCACTGTAGGAGCTTTTATATTCAACTCATCGGCAATTTCTTGGAATGTACGCATATGTGCCGTATGAAGTAAAAAACACGTTAGCTGTCGTTCTGACAGTTCACTTAGTACAAAGTTGACAACTTGCTTTTTGTATTCGCTGAGTTGCCTTTCTTGTCTGTCCGTATCTAGTTCAAGACAAGGGAACATATTCACGTTTAGCAGTAATCTTTTGGTGTACGCACTTTTCGTAGTTGTGCCTTGTGGTTTCACATTTGGTTGATTACCTGTACGCATCCATGCAAGCGCATAATCGAGATCATATAGCATTTCACCTATAACCTTCTGTTCATCAACATAAAGGTTACTCGGGTCTACGTTGATTTGATTTGCCAGCCGCTTTGCTTTTCGGTACTGCACGATTAAATCAATCATCGTTGCCGACCTCCTCGATTTTTGCCTTGACTGCTGCCATTAACGCTTCTTGTTGTTGTTCCTTACCTTCCAGTACAGACATAACACGCTCATCGATAGAATCCTTCAACACGATGTGATGAATAATCACGGTGTCTTTTTGCCCTTGACGATGTAGACGTGCATTTGCTTGCATGTATAACTCAAGTGACCAATTGACACCAAACCACACAATGATGTGTCCACCGTCTTGCATGTTCAAGCCGTGACCTGCTGAAGCTGGATGTGCAAGTAGTATCGGGATTTCACCGCTATTCCATCTCTCGATAGATACTGAACCTTCAATCTGCACAGCTTGCTTGAAACGTTTTTGAATACGTTCCACATCATGCTTGAAATTATAGAATACGAGAATTGGTTGCCCTTGAGCCCCTTCAATAATCTCCTCTAGTGCATCAAGCTTGGCGTCGTGAATGTGTTGTACCCCTTCGTTGTCGTTATAAACAGCCCCACTAGATAACTGCAAAAGCTTATTACTTAAAACAGCAGCCGTGCTTGCAACGACGTCACCGTCGGTGAACTCAAGTATATACTCTTTTTCGAGTTTCTTGTAAAGCTCCCACTCTTTCGGTGAGATGTCTACTTGTACAGTATTCATAACGGCAGAAGGTAAACTTTTCAGGTAGTCCTTTGCCTTCATCGACAAACAAACGTCTCCTATCGCATCGAAAATAGTGTCATCTGCACCCGGCTTTAGGTCAATGCGATATGTGTACTTGTTCTCGTCAAAATACTTTTGCTTGTAGCCTGTGAACGTCTTCCCTAGTCGCTCACCTTGATCCAGTAAATACACTTGGCTCCATAAATCGATTAAGTTGTTTGGTGCCGGTGTACCCGTTAGTAAAATCACACGTTTGCAAAGCGGCCGTACTTTTCGTAAGGCTTTAAACCGTTTGCTTGATGGATTCTTAAAACTTGAACTTTCATCAACAACAACCATATCGAAGTCCCACTTCTTGCCCAAAAGGTTAACAAGCCATTCGACGTTTTCTCGGTTAATCACGTAAATGTCAGCTTGCTTTTGCAAGGCTCGTCTACGATGCTGTTCACTGCCTAGCACTTTACTAATTCGTAAGTGTCTTAGATGGTCCCATTTATCGATTTCACGCCCCCAAGTATCTTCTGCCACTCGAAGGGGTGCAATAACTAAAACCTTCACCACGTCGAAGTAATCATTAATCAATTCGTCGATAGCCGTTAACGTAGAAACGGTTTTCCCAAGTCCCATATCTAAGAAAAGCCCGTAAGCTGGATTCTCGATAATTTTTTCAATCGCAATTCGTTGATACTCATGCGGAATAAATTTTGTCATTCACTCATCAACTCACTTATCATTTTATCCACCGACGGTGAACCTGTCAACACAAAAACTCGGCAACCTAAACTCGTTAATATTTTATGTATGTATTTTTGCATACCTGATACACGTCCTCCTTTTTCAACCTTCACTTCTGCAAAGATTATTTTCCCTTCAGGAAGTATGCAAATGCGATCCGGTACTCCCCGTTGCCCAGGACTTTCCCACTTGTAACATTTACCTCCCAATTTCTCGATTTCACGTACCAAATATTTTTCAACTTGCGACTCTCTCAAAATGGTCAATCCTTCCATGTAAATATATGGGGTAAACAGGTAAACAAAAATTTTCACGAAACTTTTATATATACGGGTTAGGGATAGTGTATATAGCCTATAGGTAATCATATATACTATATATCTCTCTATTATTATATTTAATACTTTATATAATATTTATGTTTACTTTGTTTACTAAGTTGTTTAAAGCTAATAATATCAAGGGTTGAAACGGTAAACAAAAGCGGTAAACAAGACAGAAACGCTTGTTTACTTTGTTTACTCCATAATTTTACAGACGCGTTTCGGTAAACAAAGTAAACAGACAATAAACAAACTTTGTTTACCCCATTTTCTGTATAAAATAGAATAAACTATGCATCTTCTACCCGATAAAACCCTCTCTGTGTGCCGTACTCTCCTCCAAATTTTATGGTCGAATTGTGCTTTTTCCATCCCGGTAAACTGTTCAAAATAGACATAATTTCTCGTCTATCGAAAGCAGAAATGGACGCTTTATCCTTCCCTAAACACTCACACCAAACCTCTAAAGGACAGATTCGGTCACGGTATATAATTGTATTTTTATTCGTTTCATTGCATTTATTTTCATTTAAAATTTCGTCCACGTCGTCTGTAACGGTGTCCATTTCCTCGAATTCTTCCATCGTCTGAAGTAGTCTTTTTCGCTCAGCAATCGGTTTAGTGTACCAATCAACTGTAATAGGTTTCGATAAAAACTCTATTATTTGACCTGTGTATGCCGACTCTTCTGTATGTGCAAGTTGCATTTCCAGTGCCATAGACGCCACTCGCTCATCTAAGTACAATGCGAAACCACTGTGATACAAATGCACTGCCTCAGCCCACAATTGGTCGATATCTTTTTGCAATAAATCTGACCAACTTTTTTTGGCACCATACGTAACAGGTACAGGTAAAAAACGACGGTTCCCTGTACGATCTCGTAAGAACTCATCCTCGTTTGTAGTACCAATGAAAATACATTGTCTTGGAAACTCTTCTGGGCGCTTACCGTATGCCACACGGTAACGGTCAACTTGCTTTGTTAAGAAGTGCTTAATGGCTTCCGTTTCTGCTTTACGTGTAGCTGCAAGCTCACCCATCTCCATTAACCACACACCGTGAAGCGCCTCATACGCCTCTTTACCACTAACAGAAGTCAAGCTATCTGAATACCACTTACCTCCTAATATGCGATACAAGGATGATTTACCGATTCCTTGTGGACCGATTAAAGTCAGCATGTAGTCATACTTACAACCTGGTTCCATAATACGTGCAACTGCTGCAACCATTGTCATTTTTGTAACAGTGCGAGTATACTCGTTATCATTTGCATTCAAGTAATCTACTAGAAGCGTTTCAACACGAGGCTCTTTATCCCATTCCACGCTCTCTAAATAATCACGCACAGGATGGAACGAGTTAGCACGCTGAACGGCACCGAGCACATCATCAATTTTTTCTCGACCACGCTTAATACCCCAAACTAAATCGAGGTATGTACGTAGGTCCTGGTCATCGCCGTTTGTCCATGTGATGGACTTTTCACGCTTGCGCCACGGTAGATTGCGAAGCACTTCAGGTTGCCGGTTGAACTCGTTAAAGCCGAAACAACCTTTTAAGTTTGGATCGTTTTCTAAGATGAGCTTGATATTTTTTGCACTGACCTCGTACTCACCTGACTCCAATAATACAAGCTGCTTCATCCATTCTGTATCAGCCTTCTCAACTTCACCTATCACCGTGTCCGGCTCATCTAAGAAATCATCTTCTACGCTTTTTAGGCGCTCTGCTGCAAGCGTGAGCTTAACGTTCTCATCCTTTTTAGAGAACTCGTTCATGGCTTTCACAGACGGCATACGGTTAATCGGTGTACCTTCTTTTGCCTCCTCGTCTAAATCGTCGTACAGATGCAGCCGTACAAGGTCAAACGCATTCACCAGCTGTTCACTGGTCGGGTCGGTACCGTGGTGAGAGTAAGCAAACACATCATCGTACACCACTAAACCACCTGTTGTACTACCCCCTAAAAAGGAATAACGACCCTCTCCAGCAGGCTCGTACTTATCGGACAGAAACGTTTCAATCGCTTCACTAATCGAGTACGTGCGACAAAAGGCGCCGACCATACCAGGCTTCTCCAGCGGGTTGCCTTGCTTGTCTGCCATCTTCTTACGTGCTTCACGCTGTCGACTAGACTCTGGCCATTCACGTGGATCACGCCAATCATGGTACAAGTTTAAAATATCCGTCGGGTTTAAAAACGGTGCATCCTGATAATCGAACACGTACTCCCCGTCACTGGACGTAGACGGCCAATACATTAAACGGTGAGGCTGGTAGGTTGTATCGTCGAAATAATCGATGCCAAACTGTTCAGCCAACTTCTTCGCAACGGCTACATACTCCTCTGCTGTTACTGACTGAGACAGTGGGATAATTAGTCGTAACCGAGGCTTTTTGGGTTGGTGCTTATGCGTAGAATAGATAAGACACGCATGGTCGAAAATCGCAGTTACACCATCCCAGAAGTCCCCCTCGATGAAGTCGGCATCTAATGTAATCATCTGACGCCACGCAACGTTTTCTGCCTTACGTCGTCCGTTTTTCAAGCTACCTGCTACAAAACCCCCGACGTCCTTAATTGCGTCCTGTTCGGATTTAGGTAGCTTCATATACTCAGCAAACGTTTCCTTCGTCCGAACAGTTGAAGCGACTTTTTTGACAAAGTCGCTGTACATCATCTCTTTATTTTTCCATGACGTAGACTTACGACTGGTAGCCGTCGCAATCGTCACTTTGGCATCATGCTTCAATTGAATACGTGCTTGTTTACTTATGGAAGACTCTTGCATGATGTTCAGTCCTTTCTAAACTATTAAATGTAAAAATATATGGTATAATATGTTTATTCGTTCTCTTAAGCAGGTGGTTGCACCTGAGCAGGTTATCTCCACTGGGGACTCAACTACAAAAGAAAAGGGAGATGATATCATAAAAAAAACATTCACAACTCCTAAAGGCTTATCAATAGTTTTTGCATCGTTAGTACTTGTTTTACAATCTTTAGTGGTAGCATGTAATATTATGGTTTATAAAGACTCCTTAGTTGAGGAGCCTGCTTAAGAGAACCGACTAATGAAAGGGTATTTCGATTAAATAAATCGGATACCTTTTTTATTTCTAAACGGAAATTACAGAAGATCTCACTCCTCCAAATACCCTGCATCGCGTAACTGCTGTACATTCATTTCATGTTGATCTTCCACACCAGTTCGAAACTGTGACACTTCACCGTGATAAGGTTTACGGAACAGATGTACAATTGTTGCTCTGTCTTTACTCACGTAACCACCATCCACAACTGATAACCGATAGCCTAAACGAGAGAGCGCCTGACTGTCTACCGTCGGTTTTACTTTAATACGCATACCATCACTTTCCTTTCATTAATTTCGAAGAACATTATTTTTAAATATGCTATAATTATCCAAAATAATTTGGAGGTTTAACTGTGGAAAAAGATTTAGAATATTTTATTACTAAAGCTTCTTTATATGAAAAAATTAATCTAGTTGAAAATAAAAAACTTTTCGAAGAATTAACCTTAAATAGAGCGATTACCTTTCAAGTGGATACGTTCTGCCCCAAGTGCGGTAAAGAAACACCATTTCACCTAGCCGAAAGGACTAGTATTATTTTAGATAACCGTCCGAGATTCGTTACGGACAGTAATGACGTGGCAGAAAAGATAACTAACGATTTGCAAAGAGTAGAAGGGTACTCAATTATTTTACGGTGCGGTAAAAATGCAACACATCTTCACCTTTACAGATATAAGTTCGTTGATGATTACGTTATTAAGTTTGGGCAATACCCTTCTTTAGCTGATTTAGAAATATTCGATACTAAAAAATACAGCAAAATCCTTTCGAAAGATTATAAAGATTACACAAAAGCTATCGGGTTACGTACTCATGGAGCTGGTGCTGGATCTTATGTGTACTTACGTCGTATTTTTGAAAACATCATTTTTGAAACTTATGAGAATGTGAGACATTCTGAAGATTGGGTAGATGATGATTTCCAGACTAAGAGAATGGCAGGTAAAATTAAAGCTTTAAAAGATTACCTCCCTGACATCATTACCGAAAACACTAGTCTTTACGGAATCCTCAGTATCGGAATTCACGAGCTTGATGAACAACAGTGTTTAGAATATTTCCCTGTCATGCGAGCTGCAATCGAAATGATACTTGATGAAAAACTTCGTAAAAAAGAAGAAGAAATGAAGTTTAATAATCTAAAGCAAGCGATTGGAGCAATTTCATCAAAAATTGGAGAAGGGCGTTGATTCGCCCTTTTATATCCCTCTCACCGTCTCAGGCTTCACTTGCCACGTGACTGTAGTAGTGACGCCTTCATGTTTCACAATGATAAAGTGCTTTCCTTCTTCATCAGTTCGGAGTGTACCTGTCACTATGCCACCGTTTAATGTTTCAGCTGTGTAGTATTTATTTGCCAAACTAATCCCTCCTATCACGCATACGCCGATAAACCTTCTAACTCATCGCGCACTCTTTTCAAGTGTCCAATGGCGTCCTGTTTGCCTGCTTCATTACCGTCTTGCATTGCCACCCATAAGTCACCTAACCAGTAATCTTGTTCGCTTAGAAGTATTTGCTTATATTGTTTCTCAATATCATCTTTGCGAAGTATTTTTAAAAATTCTCTAGCTTTCATAAGACCACCCTTTCTTATTTAGTAAGACTGACAATGAAGCGACCTAGTAAAAACCCATAACTCACGGCAAACGCAATCAAGAAGAGTCGGAGGCACGTTGATACGTGCCAACCTTTAAACTGTTTCATAAAGCTCGTCCTCCTCTTCGTCAAGCAGGACTAATCTGGAGCCGTTAACACCTGTACGCTTGAGATGAGAAGGTGTTTTATAGAAAGCAATCGTTTTCGGTAGTACACCTAATTGCTTTGCAATCTCGTAAATCGTACCTTCACAGACGTACTCATCGCCTCGGTAAAAAGCGTATACCTGACGTTGCAACTTTGTGTTTTTGTACTTCATGCAACCACCTCCACCATCGGTGAACTTTTATTCATCGTTCTCCATGTAAATGCGTACATCGATGTCGTACTGAAAGTTTTCTACTTCTAATTGATCTGCAATCATCTCTTCCACATGACTAATTGGGCGTAATTCACCGTTGAAGTAAATCTCCTGTTCGTCGCACCCAACAAGTGCAACAGCTAATAACAATAAAACGGCTAACATTAATAACTTTTTCACTTATAGACCTTCTTTCTTTTGTCGAATTACTTAAAACTACTTCATGAAAACAACCCAATGCGTCTTCGCTCTCTTGTTCCCATACAATGGCTGTTGACTGAATAATTTCAAGATCTCCTTTAACGGTATTTGGTCCTCGTTCCACTTAAAAACAAGCGTCCCGTTCGGCTTTAAAACTCGCATACATTCATCGAAACCCCGTTTCAAATCGTCTGGCCAAGTATCTCTAGTTAGCCGTCCGTATTTTTTAGCAAGCCATGATTTACTACCAGCGTGCAATAAATGTGGAGGATCAAATACAACGTGATAAAAACTTTCATCTGGAAACGGGATATTTCGAAAGTCGGCAACTACATCTGGGTTCACATCAATTACATGTCCGGTGTCTAATTTTTCGTATTCTGTACGTTTATCCATGAACGTTACATCTTCATTTTTTTTGTTAAACCAAAACATCCGACTGCCGCAACAGGCATCTAAAATTCTAGTAATTTTAATTTCTCCTTCCTATTTTTTTTGTTCTTCTACTTAACTACTTTTTCAGCAAACCATTTAGCAAAAATGCTTATAAGCTCACTCGAATCATCAAGTACAATCTTCTCCAGCACATACGTAGCCACCGTTAAAACAAATAACAATAATACGATGGGCAACCAAATCGGGCAAAGAACCCATACAATAATATTTTCTGTAATCTTTTTAACTTTAAGCTGCTTTTCTGTACCTACGTTAACCCTCATAGACTTTCACCTCTTTCAAAAAATTCAGCAGTCCACGGCTCCACTTCCACTACAAGTTCACGTAATTTCTCTGCAAGCTGACGGATTTCATGTTGCGCTTGAATACTAGAACGCTTCTTATGAAACTCCAGTAAAGCTCGTAGATTAATAGAGAGCGTTAAATGACAAGCGGCTGCACTCGGTAATACAGAACGGGCATCCTCTGCCTTAATTCCGTCCTCAATCAGTAAGTCATAAACTTCTTGAAGCGTAGCCATAGCCGTTAGAAAGGTATCTTTCGTTTTCTGTTCTGCTTGTTTAATACTTTCAGGCATGATGAAATCGAAACCTTTTGCTTTACCGTCACTCGATAAGTTCACAAAGCGTTGCGATTGAACGGAAAAACCTAGACCGATGCGATGCCTTGTTAACTGTGCCAGTAACGCCCTTGATACACCTTCTACGGCAAACGTGAACTGGATATGTTCAAGTGTAGAAGTGTGGCCCGACTTGACGATATGCCGGAACAGCCGTTTTCCTTCTTTCCCTTTTTCACTGAGATACTTCTGACCGTCTGTGTTAATCACATCTGATGGTTTACCTGCTGAATAGCAAGTACGGATTGCCGTTAAAGCAATCAATTGCCCGTCTGCTACTTCATCGTCAATGTCACCGTGTACCAGTGTTTCAGCTACTTGCTCGAAAAATTCACACGATAAGCGCGTATGCGCAAGAAGCGCAACATTCATTTCTACTTCCATAAAAATACCTCTCTTTCTACTAAGTTTTATTTAACTAACAAATAGGTGTAGGTGGCTTGAGCGCTAACTCGTAAGCCTCCTGCAATGCTTCAAGTGAGTATGTTTCATAGTAGTTCATCATGGACACCTTCCCAATTTAAAAGTGAGATGTTTTTTCTGTTTAACTCTATTCGCAACTTTAACGCTTGCAAATACACCAGCCCGTCAGCAAATTCTTGTGAAGCGCGGTCAGCAAATTCTTGTGAAGCGTGGTCAATCCATTCTTCCACTGAGAGTTTTTCGGCATCTACGGTACCACCATACTTCTCAATCCCTTTTGCCGTTTGCTCTCGCAAGATATTCTGTACCCTGTCTAGAACAGCATTTTCATCAATCGCCTTTTGTACTGGATCAATCACTTCGTAGTAGCCGTTTAATATAAGCGCTAAATCGTTTAACGGCACATCTTTTAAAGTTTCAAACCGTCTTAATTCACCTTGATAAAGATGATTAGGTGATGCAGCAATTTGCAAAATATCACTGTTTGTTAAATACGGACGTTCTCTCTTAATTACTTCGATTGCATCAACAACACCTTGTACAACTTGTACTTTCATTTCGTCACTCCTCCGTTTCCACCTACGGTGAACCATAAGTTAAAAATAAAATTCCACCGCAGGTGAACTTAACTTTATTGTAATTAGTAATTTCTGTTTTGTCTAGAAATATTTTCTGCATGTTTTCTATCATACGCATCTGATAGCTCTTGCCAGTTGAAGCCGAGCATCTCCACAAAAATACGGAACGAGTTAAATAAATCGATATACAACTCAAGCGGTGAATCAGTTTTACGGAACTGTAAAAGTTGTTCAATGAGCAGTAACATTTGTTCTGATACAGTCTCACCTTGTACGATCGCATCGGTATAAGCAACACGCTTGAACCCTCGTTGCACGCCGCGGCTGATAATGAAATGCATCACGTCTGCAAGTTCTTCCACAAGTGCTGCACGGTCAACATTCTTCTGCTTTTTCCAATACTTGAAGGACTGTTCTTCCTGTGCCACTTCTGCAAGCTCGACAATTGTTGCAAGAATATGTTCTGACTCATAATCAGCAATTTGCAGACCATTTGATTCACAAATCAATGCATCAAGCTGAGCTTGCATAGAGAATAGACGGGTTGTACGCTCTGACCAAAGCTCGTTACGGGTATCACGCAATTCAGCATTTAACTGTTGCACAATGTCCAGTAAATTTTCGTTCTCAAAAGCAAACTCCAATGCTGGATTACCTTGAACAGTAGGCTTTTGCACTTCTACAGGTACCGGCTCTTCTTCAGCAGTTTTTGTAACTTGTTCAGCTTGTGAAGGCGTCTCAGAAGGTGCTGGCACTTCTTGTGGATCTTCTGTTTTATGACCTTTTACCAAGCCGTTGTCCCTTTTCCACTTATACCAAGTAACATTATGCCAGTTTACTTCCTCATCGTGCTTGTTCCACAAGCCTTGAATTGCGCCGTCTTTAAGACCAGTTTCTTTTAGTGCGTGATAGTTTTCAATTGAACCTGGTACTACTCCGATCTCTTCCACGGTTTTCGACACACCTGAAGGAACCTTTTTCACAATAGTATATTTACTGTGTGACACGACTGTACGTTCTTCTAAACCTTGCGCTTGCCAATTTGGGTTAATCGTTAAATCTACAATTACAGAATTTTCACGAACAGCTATCACTTTGCCTCTAAGCTTTTGCCCTTCTATTTTGCCGTCCCACTCCACGATATTTCCTTCTTTTGCTTTCACTACGTTTGACAAATCATCCAACTCCTTTTTGTGCTCATTCCTACTTTTAGGTTCACTAAAGTAAGCAGTTAATTTTTCAATAGCGCTTTTTGCTAAACGACTAACGTAAGATTGCGAAATGCCAAGTTTTTCGCTTAACTGCCACTGCTTTAAAGGTTCATCACCTAAAGCGTCGGATAAAATGAAACATTCATTTTCAGTTAAAATTTGTGGCGCTACTTCCCTGATTTCGCGCAATAGTTCTGCCTGTTCTACGTCCAGTTCAAAGCAGGATTCGTCAGTCAGTATATCAAGGAGAGTAAACTCATTCCCTTCTGCATCTACAGTCAGCGACGATTCTATTGAAATAGTGCCTGTATGCCGTTTTTCCTTTCTGAACTGCATGAAGATTTCGTTGTTCATAATGGTTGCAGCATACGTAGCAAACTTAACACCAGCATCTAGTTTGAAACTGTTAAAGGCTTTTAACATACCGATATTCGCAACACCTGTTAAATCATCGTATGAGATGTTCGAGTTTTTAAATTTACTAGCGATGAAGTGAGGGTATTTTTCATTCTTCCTGAAAAACCATTCACGGATATCTTCTTTTTTTTTGTTCGTCTGTTTCCGTGTGATAGAGTGCTAATAGTTCTTCGTTTGTTAGGTCTGTCACTTGAGTTAGCCTCCTTTCTTTTGACAGATTAATTACCAACTAAAACGTAAATATTTTGATTTGAATAGCGAGAATGTAGCCCGTTCAATTACGTCGATTTTTACGCCATCTAACAAATCCGAAAGTAATTCAAGAAAAGGTTCGGAGGTTGCTAACGGTTCATCTTGTGAATTGAGTGGGACAAAATATTCACGTTCACCTTTATCAGCCTTCTCTTCCAATTTCTTTTTTACGTTGATAGCAACGTTCAACGCTGTATCTTCAATCGCCTTCTGAGCTTTAGCAGCTAACTCTTCTTTTAAAGACATTTACATTACCCCCCTTTCTTTTGACGGGATGCTTAGTTATCTTTCTGCTTTCTTTCCAAATATGCAGCCGTATTATTTAAAGATTCATAAACTTGATCCAGTGTTTTAGTATCACCCAAAATATCCCGATTCGTTTTGATATGCCAAGCAATATTTTCTACCATTTTCTTAATCTCTTTGATTTCGATAGTTTCCATCAACGTACCTCCTTTACGTAAAATAATGTTTCAAACACCTACAACTCTAAAGCCCCTCTTTGCCAACGATCAACGAATGTTTCAAACGGTATACCGAAGCGACCGTACACATCGTGATAAACAAAATACACGCCTAAACGCTCCAATAAATCGTCATGTATTTGCACCAAGCTCACCTTCCTCCAGCACAGGTATCTCTACTTCATCGGGGATAGAGATGTCAACACCGTAACCCGTAATGAAAAACTCGCCTTTAGTTATCCCTTTTCCATAAGTGATACGCAGTCCGTCAGGCTCATGTGCAAGTTCTATATCCATGCGAAGCTTCTTTACTTTTCTCTTAAATTCGTTTAAGAGTGAAAGCGTAATAATAACTCCCGTTTTCAAGCGAATTACTTCAGTTTTGGATAAACGCTGAAGCTTATCTTTCATACGATTTAAACGTTCTATCTCGTTACTAATTTTAGGGATTGATATTGCTATAGTTGCGAGTTGCCCTTCACACTTTTCTAAAGTTTCTTCATCGCCCGCTTTATCCGCTAATCGAGCTGATTTCTCAAGGACTTTTCCATCTTTCTTTAGCTCCTTCAGCAAATCTTTAGATAAAGCAATATCTTCCGAGCATTGTAACAGTTCATTAGTAACCCACTGTTTAAAGTCCATTGCTGTTACCTCCTAGCTGTTTTAGAAGTTTGTTATATTTAGCTGATAACTCTAGAAAATCTTCCTTGTAGCCGAGATCAAGCGCTAAATCGATTGCTGCACGTAATGAACGTATTTCTTTTTCAATTGCCGCATTGACGTTTACTGGAATCGTTACGGCTTTTATACTCGATTCCCTACCGTCCATAACATCGAAAATCTTACGGTAAAACGGCGAAGAATACTCTTCCATCATGCGTTGCATCTTACTTGAAATGTCCTCGCCTTTAGCATTAAAAAATTGAGCATCACCGTAAGGAATCCATACTTCGCTTTCCCCGTCAACCAGCTCCACGTGCGTCTCTACGTCTAAGCAGAAAAAGCAAATTGACTTTTCCGTATGCCTGTCCATCACATAAGGATCACCTTTCACTTTTTTACCGCAACAGGCACAAACGGTTTTATCACCTTTTCCAAACACTTTTTCATAGGCTTTTTCAAGTGAGTCCGTACTTTCTGAAAAGACAATCGGCTCGGGTAAAGAATCAGTCTTTTTTATAGAATGGCGTTTCGAAGCCATCTGCTGTAAGTGGTAAACCACTAGCCCAACTGATAGTACCCCCCATAATTTCCTCAATGTCGACAATACTATTCGCCTCACTTTCTATTACAACCTCATCGTGTACATGCATTACGGTTGGATAGCCCTCTTTGTCTAACCGTAAAAGTGACATGGCCAGGCAATCACGTGCAATGGCTTGTACAGCATTCTCGACTAATTTCCCTCCGTAAGTGGTTAAGTTCACCCACTTTTTACTTTCTGAGTGAAGCCCTTCATACACGATCTCTTGTTTGCCTTCGAACTTTTGATGATCCCGTAAACGAGCATTGAAGTAACAAAGCCTACGACCACTCGGTAATTGCATCATTAGCGTTTGCTTGTGCATGTAGAACTGAATGCCTTTTTCAAACGCAATAACTTCACCTGGTTCCTCTAGTGCTCGCATAGCTGCACGTTCAATGCTGTACCACAATGATACGATTTTCGGGTTTGCCTTACGCCACGCCTGTACTAGCCCTGGCAACTCTTCTTCAGGAACACCTTGCTTTAAAGCACCCATCGAGATAAGTGCGTTTACTCCTCCTTGATAACCAAGAGCGAGTTCGGCAACCTTCCCTTTTTGGCGTAACGGTGAGCCTTTGTCTATTGTTTCGATTGGAACACTAAACATTTGTGCAGCAGAAGCCTCGTAAATCTTCCCGTGCGTATTGAATACTTCTAAACGCCATTTCTCCCCACCAAGCCACGCAATAACTCGCGCTTCAATAGCTGAGAAGTCACTTACGGAAAACACTTTTCCGTTTGGTGCAATAAAGGCTGTACGGATTAGTTGTGAGAGAATGTCCGATACAGAATCGAATAACATTTCAATTGAGTCCATGTCTTGAGCCGACACTAAACGTCGCGCTAAGTCTAAATCATCGTCGTTAAGAGAGTGCTTCGTTAAATTCTGTACTTGCACTAAACGCCCTGCCCATCGCCCTGTACGGTTCGCACCGTAAAACTGTAACAGTCCTCGTACTCGTCCATCGCGACAGATGGCACTTTGCATAGCGTTGTACTTTTTAACGCTCGTCTTGGATAATTCTTGGCGTAATTCAAGCATGGTACGAACGTCACCAGTTGCATTTTCTAGTGCATCTGCAACCGTAGCAGCTTGTAAGTTCTCAATCTCTAAACCCTGCCCCTGTAACCACTTGAGTAATTGTGCATTAGAGTTCGGATTATCTAACCCTGTAATCTCTCTGCCCCAAGCCATTAGCTTGTCTTTATAGGCAGCATCTACGACTTGCGCACCGTTCACTAAAGCTTCATCTAACAAAATGCCACGGTCGTTAATGTTTTGATCCAGGTAATAGAGCATCATTTCAAAACGGTCTGACTTACTGCCAACGTAAACATACTCCTCTACAACGTCACCGATTGCCTTTTCTACCTCCACGTCCTGTCGGCAGTAACTAACGAATGCATTCCACTTTTCCATGTCATGGTGTGGCAAGTTGCGCGTCTCTGGACGAGTTTTCGTCGGCTTACGTGGTTTAGAGAAATAGTTGATAAGTACTGTACCAGCTTCATCTTTTAACACATCGAGTTTTAGTGCGATAGCTGCTTGTTTTAATGTAGCTGGTAAACCGGCACGAGTAGAATCGACCATCGTACAACGCCATTGTTTTGGGTCCAGGTACCCGAGTTCAGTGAATCCTTCGCTATATGATGCGACTTCAAGAAACTGTCTCTTTAAATACTCACTTAATGCAATTCGCTCAAATGCTGCATTCCATGCTTTCTTTAACACGCTTGGGTCTGATAAGGCACATAAGATTTCATATGGAATCTCTTCACCTAACGCCAGCTCAACTGTTTGTGTAGGTTGCCCGTCTATCGAATAAGCAAAAATCAAAATCTCGAAATCTTCTGCTTCGACATATTTATAGACACCACACTTTTTCAGGTCATTACTGGAGTACGTTTCAATGTCGATATTAAGCGTTTTAATTGCACTCACCTTCTTTTGAAAAATATTGAAATTAAGGTTTTTTATTGTATAATTAAATTAAGTTTTATTTTTTTGAGGAGAGGCACGGACACTAGTCTAAATTTTTGCCTCTTTAAAGGGTGAAACCTATGGAGATCACTATTACCTTTAAGGTGAAAGTATCACCAGCAGTAGCTATGCTACTAGTAAAGCTGTTCGGTCTTTAGACCGTTCAGTTTTTTTTTATTTCTAATAAGCTACAAAATAATCAAAATCACTATCACACGTCAGTTCTTCTGTAGCAACAGCACGTTGTACAGAAAGCTCTGCGTTGCATTTATGGCACGTGGTTTGTGTAGCATCTTCTTTAATGAACCGTTTCCCTTTATCACCACACCCACATCGATAGCTGCATTGATACAATTTCACACCGTTTAACTCTCGAACACCCTTAACGGCTTCTACAAAATTTCGAGAGCTGTTTACTGGTCGTTCTTCTATCTCCGTAACACTTTCGCTATAGCCTTTTAAGAATGTTGCAAGTGAACTGATATGCTCAGGTATTACCTCGTTGTTATCGTTCTTTACATGTAAAGCATCGAGCATTGCACCGTTGCAGATTATGTGGAATAAACCATTTAATGCTCGATCAACACGAGTGACGTCGACATTCTGCATCTCAAATTCAAAGTTTGGCAGTTTAAAACGTATGTTCATCTACCCACGCTCCTTTTCTGCAAACATGTCCTTCATGTAGACAAGTACATTTTCCTTATGCACCTTCCCAAGATCCGTCTCGAAATAGGTATCACCTAACTTTATTTCTGTTCCGTAAATGTCCTCCATGTACGCCTGTTCACATTGCATTTCTACTAATAAACTTTGACGTGATGTATGTCCGAATCTCGCTATATTTTCAACGATTGGATTATCCATCAAACTCGCCTCGTTTCATTGCAGTTACTAAACTACGTATCTGATTAAGTGTCATAGTTTTCAGCTGTCCACGTGCCCACGATTGAAGGTCGGTAAGCTCGTTTGCATCAGAGACGGATTTTTCGTAATCTTCCATTGAACGATACACTTTATGGTTATACACCGTATCACTGCCTCTAAAATCTTTTTGAGAAATTTTGTACTCAAGACCTTTACCGTCGCACCGTACAAGATAAGCACTTGTCCCATTAGCACGGACTACTTCACATTTAGCAGTTATATCAACACTGTCCCAGTATCTATTTCTAAGTACGAGCACTACGATTTCACCCGTCTCTAGCTTTTTACGCTTTCTCATAATACCCCTCCAGTACCGAACGGTTAAAAGCTTCTATACTCTCCCATAGTCGGTATTCATACTTCGACTGTTTCCTTTTACATGTCAAATGGTCTCGACTAAAACGTAACCAAAGTTTCGGTGTATCTTTGAAATGAACAGGACATGTAACGATATGCGTTTTAGTTACGGACACTACCTTGTGCTGCTTACAGTACGGTTTAGCATTGCGTAATCGATTGAATACTGACACATAAACAACTTGTCCTACTTGAATATCCATCTACTAACCTACCTTTCTACCAACACATAATTCAGGCATGTTGGCGCGAACTAAAGCCGATGCAAACGGTGGAGGCACTGCATTTCCACAACGGGCGATTTGTTGAGATTTCGGATATTTGTTCCCTTCATGATCTCTGTCGATGATGTATTCTTGTGGGAAGCCTTGAGCTCGGAATAACTCTTTCGGCTGTAGCATGCGCATACCAATATCCGTAATCATGAACGCCTCTGCATTTACTGTGACTAATCCAAAGCGGTCTTTAGTAGTGATGGTATGAAGCGGTTCTGTTAAACTTTGCGCGTCTGATTGCCCGTAATACTTAGCAAGGAAGGCTGTTACAAGCCCAAATTTATTCCCTCCAGATGTAACAGTGTGCAATGGCTCTTGTAAATCTTGAGCATACGATTGACCGTAATATTTGGTGAGAAATGCTGTCACTAACCCGAAACGGTTTCCTCCACTTGTAATCGTGTGAAGTGGCTTGTCTAAAGAGAGCCCTCGTACATCTGTCTCTTTTGTTGGTGTGTAGTAGCTTGTAATGAATGCTGCATTGGTGCTACCTGGCACTAAGTAAGGTTCATCTGATTCGATTACAAACTTTTGAAGTCCTCTTGCAATACGATTCATTGTGTTTGGACTGAGAGGCTTCTCTCGTTCAAAAATCGACTTTACAGGAATCGACCAATCGATAATTTCCCCTGCTGTACGGTACGGCTCCTTATCATAGAGCAATACATCTTCACTTAAAGGATCTGCGTGAGTTGGTTCGGGCCACACGATTGGACGTCCATCACATCGAGCGATAAGGAAGAAGCGTTTGCGTTTCGTTGGAGCACCGTAGTCGCATGCAACAAGTTCCCTGTATTCAATCTTGTAACCTTCGCTTTTTAAAGCATTTATAAATTCATTGAAAGTTTCTCCCATTCGCTCTTTTATAGGTTTGCCGTCATCCCCAACAGGACCCCACGTTTTAAACTCCTCAACGTTTTCTAAGAAAATTACCCTTGGTTTAACAGCTTTCGCCCATTTTACTGCTACCCAAGCAAGCCCTCTTACTTCTTTACTTACAAGCTGACTGCCTTTTGCTTTTGAGAAGTGTCGACAGTCAGGACTGAACCATGCAATGTCCACGGGATGTCCTGCACAAGCTTCAACAGGATCTACGTCCCACACAGACTCGCAATAATGTTTGGTTGTCGGATGATTAGCTTTATGCATTCTTATGGCGTCCGTATCATGATTGATTGCGATGTCTACTGAACGCCCTAGAGCCTCCTCCATACCACTCGAAGCCCCTCCACCTCCAGCGAAGTTATCAACTACTAACCCTCTCATCTACTAAACCTCCAAACTATATTTTTCTTTAAAGCGCCTTTTCCATTCAGTAACCCACATAAGTAAATCGTGAATATGTGTTTTGAAAATACGTTCATATTCTTTTGCGTAAACCTCTTTTAAAGGCTTTCGCTCAAAATGAAAGAAAGGTATCGATTGCATATTTTTTCGCCCTGTCGCTTGGACGTATCTCAGTTCATCATCGAAAAAACAAGCTTTCAGAAAAGAAGCAGGTTCTTTTTCAATAATCTCTGCCCAATCCATACCAATATCCCGAGCGCGATCACCGCTACAATTAAACGGGCAAAAGTAGCATCTCGAACGTCGTTCTGGAAAGCCGTTATCTCTCAACCATTTAATAGAGTCAGAGGTATCGAGCCCCATTTCAATTAACGGATATGCGAGATAAATGTACTTGCTTTGGTGACTAACATGCCCTCCAACGCGCTTTACCTCGTCAAGTGAAAAACCGATGTCCATAATAATCCCAACGTTTTTCAGCATCAGTTGCCGTTGCCCTAAACCTAGTTGCTCTTTAATCCATCTTCTAGCAGCTTGTTGAACGGGTACGATTTTGAAATCGCCGGTACATTGTCTTGGCATGAGCCCACCTTTTACGATAGAGCCGTCTTCTAAGCGCTTATTGAAATATAAAGGCATTTGAAAACGTTGATAATCTGTCCAGATATACCGTAAAAGCATTTCCTCAAGTCCACCTTCCATCGAGTTATGGCGTGTGATGAAAAATGGAGTTGTACACCCTTTTGCCTTCATACGTGCTTGCCACCACAAAACTTGTTCGTGAATGAACTGTGGCTCTGCTCCTGTATCACTAAAAATGATACAGTCGTAGTGAATATTGCCTTTTAAATGTTCTTCGAGTAAGTGGCTTGATTGAGTACCCCCGCCAAAACTTAATATGCTGTAGATATGATCGCGCCCATTTTCACGATGAAGTTGAATAAGCTCTGCTTTTGACTTCAATAAACCGTCTTGATACTTCTTCAATTCCTGAAAATGCAATCTGTTCACCCTCCCTTCTTTACACCTAAAATTTTGAATTTCTTCCTATTAAATAAGCATTTTAGGTGTAAAGAAAAGAAGGTCTGAAAAATAGACCTTCCTATTTGGTTGTTTAGTCGAGTAAATCGTCCTCATCTGAAAACTCATCAGCGAAGTCAGACTCAGCAGAAGCACCGCCAGCTAAACGCTCACCGTCACGTGTTTTAAATAAGTTTTGTAAAGAAGCAGCTACACCACGATTACCATTCGCGTTGAACGGGTAGAAGTTGATTGATGCCTTTGCATAGCAACCGCTATAGAAGTCATCTTCATCTGTGATGTGTACAAGTGCGCCGTCTACTTTCTTCACGATACCTGGCTTTGAATTGTTGTTCGCATTGATGAAGTAGTGACCTGTATACGCTTCGTCATCTGGACGCTCTTCATCGCCATCACGTAAAGGCGTTTTTAAGTTCGTCGGAATTTTACCGTTCCATTTTGCTTTGCCTTCCTGTTTAGCTGCCTCAATTGCTTTTTCAATTAGTTCGATTGTTTCTGTATCGTCCTTCGGAATAAGAACAGACACGCTATATTTAGGTTCATTCCCGTCAATGCCGTGTGGCTCGAATACGTGAGCATAAGACATACGTGCCTCATTCGTAATCACTTTTGTACCGTTTAACTTTGCCATTTAAAATGACCTCCAGATAATCAATTTTTAATGCTTGCACGGGCAGGACTCTCACCGTACCCGTGTCTAATTTCCACCTACGGTGAACTCATTGAACTACTTCGCCTCTTTAGTTACAGGTACGAGTGTTAATTGCATATCTAAGTCGATGCTAGGTCGTAGCACAACCGACTGATGGTTATTAAAATCGTAAAGAACTACTGATTTTAACTTTGATGTTTTGGCAGAAATAATCTCTGCAACTTCTTCTACCGCTGCCGTTTCATGTTCGACAACACATAATCGTTCTTCTGTAGATGTATAGCTGTAGCTATCTTCATCTTCTTGCGTATAAGCGATTAGATAACGCTTCATTTCGTATTCTCCTTTCTAATCTAGTAATTCATCCGAAAATTCCTCGACAGCTTTTTCGAAGCTGTTCAACTCTGGACGCTTGTCGTCAGCTGGAACAAGAACAGGCTTGCCTTGAGGCTTTTCGATTAAGCCGTCAAGTACTTCCGAGAAACGCTTCTTACCGACTGCCTTTTCTAAATCAGAAACACCTTTTAACTCTTGTGGCTTATAGATGACCTCTACATCAATTCCAGCTTTCTGTAAGCGATCTGCTGCTTCTTGTAAGTTCGTAATTTTACGATTACTGCGACCCTCGACTAGCTTGAAGCCATCAAACTTCTTACCGCTTAATGCTTCGCCGAGTGCATAGTTTTTAAGATCTTTGCACCACTTCTCGACGTCGTCGATGATGAAGAGGATTTCGGCTATCTCTGTATCTGAGAGCTCAGATGGATCTCGTAGATCTATATCAATCGATCCATCATCGGCAAACTCTGCTTCTGCAACCTTTAATGCTTGATCGGCTCTTGCTCGACACGTGTTTTTGATTTTACAGAAACGACAATGCTCTCCTGGTACAAACTCACCTTCACCTTTGTCTGCTAGTTCGGCTTTCGGCTTGACGTCGTTCTCAGCCCACTCCAGTAAATCACTTGAAGAAATACTATAGCTTGAGATGTTATCAAGTCGAGGCTGTACAATAGTTAGCATGACTTCTTGTATATCGAAAAGTACGTCATGTTCAGCGATAGCCCCTAAACCATACAACATGAGTTGTGGGTTTTCGTGAGCCGATACTGGCACACCTTTACCGTATTTCAAATCGATTAATTCCAGTACACCGTCATATACGATAAGTACGTCACCGGTACCAAAGCCGTCTGGAACAAACTCGCTAAAGTCTAATCGTTGTTCGATAAGGACTAGCGCATCACTTGATACGGCACGTGCAGCATTCACCCGTTCCATCACGAAATCAACATACGTTTCAACGTGTTCTTGCATTTCTTCGTTGTAATATTTAGCGTGTTCAGGATCTTTAAGAAAAGCATTGATACGTCGTGTAGCAGTCGCTTTCGTAAAGTTACCGAGCTCTCGGTGTATAAGCAGTTCACTGTATTCGTGTGCTACTGTTCCCTCTTTTGCATACTCGCTTTCAGGCTCTTTCTTACCTTCTGCCAGCATTTTCTGATAGTGCTTTTCTTCTGCACGTGCAGAAGGTGTACACGTCATCCAACGTTTTGCACCCGATGCACTGAGTAGTGCGTGAGCGCGTTGAGCATGGCCCGTCATTATTCAACACCTAACTCTTTCAGCACTTCTTTTGCTCGTTCCATAAAGGCTGGATAATCAGCTATCTGAATACCTGAAAGCTTGACTGCTTTACTTCCTTTTTCATCGTTGAACTCACCAAATAGTGCTTTAAGTTCTTTCTGTTTACCTGCACCGACAAATTTAGAAGCAATTACTCGTAAATCCTCGACCTTTAAATTGTGTGAAGGCTCGTCCTCTGCTGAAGGCTCTTGCGTTTCTTCTGGAGTCGATTCAGGCTTTGCATCACCCTTTGCTTGATCGGCTTGGTTGGCTTTTTCAGCTTCTAGTTTCGCTTTGTTGTACTCTGCCACTGTTAGCTCGTCGAAAATATCACCTTCTAAGAAGTCGAGTGACTCACCTTTTTTCACGACTACTAATTCATCAGAACCTTCGTGACGGAAATAGCATGTTTTCGTTGCTACGTTTGGCTCCTCTGTTTGCTCTTGAACAGGTTCAGAAGTTTCAGAAACTGTTGACGCTGTTACCGATATGTTGTTTGTTACTGCACCCTCTAAGGCTTGCGCTACTAACATTGCAAGCTTTTCTGTCTCTTTCGAGAATCGAATTTCATGAATAACCTTGATTTCCATTTGTGTGTTCCTCCTATACCGTGCTACAATAGGCACGGGTAGTTTATTTAATTGATTGCATCATCGGAGTTGTTACAATTGAGTGGACTACTCATTTTTTAGTTTTGGGTAAATGCTTTTGCGCTCATATACTTGCGCACCTAGTACCTCAATCAGATAATCCTCTACATCTTTTTCACGAATCCACAAACCGTTTTTAAGGAGATATACTCCTTCTGATTCACCTTCCCAGTTACAGATAGTCGCGTATTTAGCTTCCAGCTTTTCTGTCAAATAGTCTTCAGCCGCATCAACGTGAATCGTTTCACCGTTTTCAAGCACGAATATTTGTTCACCTTCGTTTACGTGATTGCCGAAATCATCGTGCACAATCCAAGCATTGTACGCTTTATCCACCGACGGTGAACTAGGTGTTGTTAATACTGTTGATTTACGAGATGAATATAATTGTGGCATGTTAAACTCCTCACTTTCCAAATATTAAAGTCAAATCATTTTTACTTGCTTTACGCACTTTAAGTGTTACATCGCTTTCTTTGTGCTGATGTGATTCAATCATTTGCGCTGACAACTTTCCTTCTTCGACAAGCTCTGCTATACGAACAGTTGTTAACTCTTTTTGAGTGATTTCAAGATCACTAGCTAGTCCAGCTTTATCAAGTTTAGTTGATGTGCGCATGCCGATTGTCAAGATATGCGGAATGTCATCTTTATAGGCTAGCACCTTACCGTGGCTCTCAATGTGCTTGATAAGCCCTGCTTGAAGATTATCGTATTCAACTTTAAGCGTTTCTCGCTGACGTTTAATCTCCTGCATACGTTGAAACTTCCCGTTGGCTTCTGACTGCATTAACTCTGTGCGAATCTGAACATCTGACATATTACTTCGCCTCTGTTGACGCTAAGACTGCACTAAGTTTAGCGGCACCTTCTTTACTTAACACCAGCTTGCCGCCGTAAAGCACTAAATTGTCCTCTGAAACTTCACCTGTCACTGTGCACGCTTTTGCTGGCTGATACTTACGCAAGATGATGTTGTCACCTTCTGTGAAGACTTCCACCGGATCCTTCTCCTGAATGTTGAATGTATCACGTAACTCTTTCGGAATTACTACACGTCCTAACTCGTCTACTTTACGAACAATACCTGTTGATTTCATGTCAAATTTACCTCCTGTATTTTAATATTTTGCTGAGTATTTCTAGTCCATTTCTCAGCCGACTGTTGATAGTCGTGCAGCCGATACTGCTTTAAGTGCATAAAAATATGGAATTTACTGGTATTTATATACTTAAAGCAGTATCGGATATTATAGATATATCCGATATTTACTCATTTCTGTAGAACATGTAGTAAAATAGGTTCTTCTTTAAATAATTATTGAATAAACTTCATAAAATGTGGTAAACTGAGTTCAAATGATAATAGAGTTCAGAAGTGAACTTTATAATTTTTATCAGTTACTCCGATAAATTGGTATTTCGGGTGCCAGCCCTTCTACCTCTTTGGAGACAATTTGCCAAATTTCTGGGATAGGTTTTGTACCATCTCCCCAGTGACGCATCATCTCGAGTGCCAGTTCGGGATTCACGTCAGTTAAAACAGCAAGTTTAACTGGAAGGTATGCAGTCATGCGAACAACGTCTTTGTTAATGTTCATGGTTGTTGCCTCCATTCTTTTTTAACTAACATTCCACCGTCGGTGAATGTAGAAAGTGTAAATCTTGGTGGATTCTGTTAGTTTGACTCTATTATATTCACCATCGGTGGAATAAGTCAACTAGTTTTTGTATATTTTTTCAAAATAAAAGAGATTATTATTTTTTAGGGGGATATTGTAATGACTAACAAAGAGCGTAAAGATATACGTAAAACAATAAGTACTATTATAGGTTTCAAACTAAAAGAACTTCGAACTTCGCACGATTTGTCTCTAGAAGTTTTAGCTTCTAAAATTGATGTTTCAAAATCTATGATTTCTTATATCGAGTCTGCGAAACGTCTACCTTCTGTTCGTGTAATTAAACAGTACGCCAAATTCTTCGAAGTCGATGTACTAGAATTGCTAGATTTACGTGAAGCTACTATTTTCGAAACGGTTGCTTTATTGGGTAAAGATGCCCCTCTTGCTATTCGAAACGAGCGGAACATGATCGCCCATTCTTACAAACGTGAACATTCTCGCAGTGTTGATCTCTTAAGAGAAGCTCAAGGTCACCCAGAATTATACGAAATTAAATCGGGTGGAGACTCTTCAAGTGTTCGTAAAGATAATTTCTTACCTCTTTCGAGTTTCGTTTCTGAAGCAGCTCAGTCGCGAAACCGTGATGCTGAAGAGAAAACAAAAATCCAACGTTCAGTGTATGAAATCGATGATTTAGAAGTGACGGATGAGGAGTTTCAAATTGCTGTTGAAGCGATTCGAGAGTTCCGCCGTCAAAATGGAACGTCGTTCGAATAGAAAGAACAAACGTTCGATATTTGCTTCGTAACCATATATTAACATCATCCAAAATAGATTGTAAAGAGAAATATCCGAAAATTTTGCAAGAAAGGATAAATAGTATAAATGTCTCAGATTACACGCTATACTCACGGAATTAGAAAAGTCGCAATTTACATTCGAGTATCAACGAAATTACAAGAAGATCGTTATAGTTTGAAAGCACAAGTTCATGAGCTTGAGAAGTATGCAGAGCAAATGGGTTGGGAAGTTTATGACATTTTTAAAGATGTCGATTCAGGCGGTAAACTTGAAAAAGTTGGGCTAGAGGCTTTGTTGGATTGTGTAGAAGAAGGAAATGTTGATGCTGTTCTTGTGATAGAACAAGATCGCCTCTCTCGTTTAGATATGGGTGCTTGGGACTACCTAAAAAGTGTACTAAGAGAAAATCAAGTTAAATTAGCAGAGCCTGGTCTCATTACAGATTTAGGTGATATGGACCAAGAATTTTTCTCGGATTTAAAAAACTTAATTGCTAGACGAAGTAAACGTGACATCGTACAAAAAATGATGCGTGGTAAACGCCAGCTTACACGTGAAGGTAAAGTTTGGGGCAAGCAACCTGACGAGTACAATTATGACAAAGCTACAGGTGAGTTAACAATCAACGATGAGCATGCATGGGTTATCCCCTTTATTGACGAGCTTTATTTAGACCAAGAATTAGGCGGAAGCGCTATTGCTCGAAAATTAAATTCGCTTTGTACGTCTCCTTCGGGCGCTCGTTGGTCTGAACGTCAAGTGTTAAACAAATTAAATGCGAAATGTTACCACGGGGTGTTTGAGAGAAAGTTTAGTAACGGGGAGATAATTTCTGTAGAAGATGTTTACCCGAAACTACGAACAAAAGAGCAGTATGAAATGATTCAGCAACGTAGAAAATCTCGTAAAGGTAAACGTGACGCTGAACCTCACATTTTACGGGACCTGACAATTCGTTGTGCTGCTTGCGGTAAAATCATGAGTTTAAATAAAAAAATAGGCAGTAAAGTTTTAAAAGATGGAGGTAAAGCAAAATATGTTTCATGGTACCTTTTGCATCTAAGGCCTGAGATACAAGAAAAGTGCCCGGCAAACCCGTATGTCAACCTTAAACGTTTTGAGCACAATTTTATGGTGGCATTTAAAACAACAATTATAGATGACGAGGAAGTACTTAAATCTCTTATTGCGGTAGATTTAGACAAGTCCGAGAAAGAGCTTGATAAATTAGATCTTGAAATCGGTCTGCTGAAAAAATCAAAAGAGGAAATAGACGAAGGTATTAATCGCATTCTAGACTTATACGTGAGCGGAAGATGGGATCAGAAAAGGTTAAATACTAAACAAGCTGAATTTGATGTGAAGCTTGCGGAGGTTAATGATCAACTTTGTTCACTTGAAAAGAAACGTGAGTTGATATTATCTAAACAATATAATGCCTCTTCTATCCGGGCACATATCAACGGCGTGATTAAAAAAGTAAAAGAGGACTTTCAGACAGAAAAAGAGCAAACGGCTGTAGCAATTGAACGAGGTAGCCCTGAACTTTGGGCAATCGAACAGAAACAGCGATTAGCTGGTGAACTGTTCTCTTCTGCCACTCTTCACCACGATTCACATTTAGAATTACGTTTAAGCGTCGCAGAAGAGGCTACAGAGCCTGTTATTGTAAAAATAGACCCGATGGGCGACATTACGGAAAAAGAGCTTCTAGCGGCTTCTCAGATGCGTTTTAGAGAGTTACAAAGATACTTGTATAAAAACCCCGGCACAAGCTTCGACAAGTTATGTAAAATATTTAACCACAACCCTATTACGATAAAGTCGGATTTAGAGCGTTTAGGTTGGGAGTTTAAACATCTTGCACCAAACAGACAAGGTCCTGAAGTACGTGCTGATCGTATCAAGAAAATAAAAGCTTTACTAAAAACTAACCCTAGCATGAGCGACAGAGCACTTGAACGTGAGACAGGCATCAATCGTAAAATGATTGCAAAGTTAATACGGGAAGAAAAATTAAGAGGTTGAGTATATAACAGCTCAACCTCTTTTGCGTTTATTGATTTAAAACGATTGATAAATTCTGAAGCAGTTTCATCGCATCATTTTTAGGATTATATGCAAAACTATTTTGAGGTCCTATGCAAGATGGACATCCAGATTTACACGGACACTTTTCTACATGGTCAAGTGTTCTTTCTACGAGACTTAAAATAACGTCGTACACTTTTTCACTCAAACCTATCCCACCAGGATAACTGTCATAGATAAATAGTGTTGGCTTTTCATTGTGGGCAGCTTTCACCTGTGGCACTACCGAAACGTCTGAACGATCACAGTGTACAAAGAGTGGAATAAAACCGTTTAAAGCTTGTGCCACACCTTCAAGCGCTTCAGACAACCTTTCGTCGTTCCAACTTTCAACTGCATCAAAACTTAACCAAGTGGCGCTGGTGTGCATCTCCATTGGTGGTAAGTTGATTGGACCACTCCCTATATTGTCGAGTTTTCCTTCGAGCTTTATTTTTTTAAAAATAGTCGGTATCGCCAATAAACCCACATCTCCATAACTTACCGTTGCCGATTTATACGTAGCGGATTTATCCTCGCTTAACACCTTCAACTCAACAGCTAAATTGGCATCTGTAAAATAGTCCACTTCGACTTCTCGCACATACGCTTTTTTCTCTTCCCAATCGAGTTTTTCTACTTGGAACTGGACACCTTGATGCATGTAAATGGCTTCCTCATGCAACAATGTCATCGCACTATACGTATCCATTTCCCCAATCACTTTATTTTTCGGTTCTGTCATATCAATGATGACGACATTTTCCCCGGCGGCAGAACGTAACGAAACATCGCGTGCAGGAAAACGATCGCTCATCCAGTGCCATTGTGTACTCGTTTTCACAAGGACACCTTCTTCTTCTAAAAAGCTAAGCAATTCTTGTACTGTAAATTCACCGTATGTATCGGTCATCGAAAACGGCAATTCAAACGCAGCACATTTTAAATGATCCATTAAAATCATAATATTATCTGGATTCATCCGTACTTCCTCTGGGTCTGTGCCAAAGAAGTACGTTGGATGATTCACAATATATTGATCCAATGCAGTCGATTGCGCGACGTAAATGATTAACGCTTCATCTTGTCTACGCCCAGCTCGTCCAGCTTGCTGCCATGCACTGGCGATATTTCCTGGGTAGCCTGTCATAACACACGCCTGTAATTGTCCGATATCTATCCCGAGCTCAAGCGCATTGGTTGAAACAACGACTTGAATCGAACCATCGCGAAGTCCTTTTTCAATGGCGCGGCGTTCACTCGGTAAATACCCGCCTCGATACCCTTGAATGGATTCATCTTGAATCTTTTTTGCCGTCAGCGATTTCAAATAGGTCACAAGCATTTCCACACGAACACGCGATTTCGCAAAAATAATGGTTTGGATATTTGCTTCAAATAATCGTTTCGATAAATCGCGCACTTCTAGCACCGCACTACGTCTTACGCCAAATGTCGTATTCACAATCGGTGGATTATAAAAAATAAACGTCTTTTTCCCAATAGGTGCACCTGATTTTGTAATTAATGCATGCGTTTCATTTGTTAAACTTTCGGCTAACTCTTTTGGGTTTTTAATCGTAGCTGATGTACAAATAAACGTTGGATTCGACCCATAAAATGCACAAATCCGTTGTAGCCGGCGAATGACATGGGCAACATGACTCCCAAATACGCCTTTATACGTATGCAGCTCATCAATGACAATATATTTTAAGTTCTCAAAGAGTGATACCCATTTTGTATGATGAGGCAAAATACCTGAATGTAGCATATCCGGGTTCGTCATCACAACGTGCCCCGCTTTTCGAATTTTCGTCCGAATACCTGGCGCTGTATCGCCGTCATACGTGTAACTTAAAATCTCTTCCCCCGTCGCTTCGATTAATTCATTCAAGTCTGTTTTTTGATCTTGTGCAAGGGCCTTTGTTGGGAATAAATAAATCGCACGACTTGACCTATTTTGAATGATTTCCTGTAAAACCGGTAAATGATAACAAAGCGATTTTCCCGATGCTGTCGGTGTAATCGCTGTAAAGGAAGCACCACGCATAGCGAAATCAAATGCTTCACGCTGATGTGTATACAATTGCTCAATGCCGCGCGATTGCAATGCATTTTTTAAAGATGGATGTAGTTCGCTAGGGAACGGCACATATTCGGCTGCTTTGCCATCTAGCGTATGCCAGTGAACAATGTTTTGCTTCAGCTCTTCATCATATTGCCATGATTGCAATAGTTCACTAATCGATTTCTTTTTACTAAACATGGTGCTCGCCTTCCTCTACATATCGTTTCAAACTAGTGAGCGTATATTTTGTTGATTCAACAGATTGAATGAATCTCTTTTTACTTGTTTGTTTATAAAAAGATTGGACGAAAAATTGTTCCATTGCATCATAGGCATGATCGATTTGTTGCTTATGCATATACTTCGGCTGCTTGGCTGTAATCCACTCATAAGCGAGTTGCTGCCACTGTTGTAATTGCGTACGCATGTCATCCGCATACGGTTTTACCTCCTTAAAAAAGTCCGGCTCCATATCGCGTTCACGCATGTCATAAAAACGATGAATGGCTTGATCACATGCATCTAGTAAATTCGCTGTTATTTCTATTAAGTCCATCACGTACACCTCAAAGTTTTTCATTACTGCTAGTGTACCAAAAACTAATTGTTTTCACTACTTTCAGACGAACATGCATTCTTTACGTAATACTTTTTTTCTGCTAAGCTAACTCTTTGATGAGCCTTTAATAGTTGTGTGCTAAATGTAGCTTTTACTTGCATTTGTTCATATTCCATACGCCCTGTTAATAAATCGTCTATACATTCAATAAGGTTTAATAATCGGTTTATTCTACCCATCGTTTCTGCCCCCTTTAGAACACGTATTAGACGAAAAAATGAAAGTTCCTAGCTGCAATACAAAACTAGTCATCGTTCGCTAAAACTATCATTTTTTCAACAGATGTTATGGTACACTAAAAAGCGTAAACAAATGGAAAGGGTGATTTCATGGCTATTCGCTATCCAAATGGAAAAGTGTATCAACCAACGCAAAATGAGTCGCCTGAAAAAAAAAGGCTAACAAAAAAAGATCTTTCATTTAGTAATCGTGGGAAAAGCTTAGAAGATGATTTAAATGAAACAAATGATTTTTATGTAAGAAACGGCATTGCCAGCATTTACAAGAAACCTGTCCCGATTCAAATCGTCAAAGTAGAATATCCGAAGCGAAGTGCTGCTGTTATTCGAGAAGCATACTTTCGTACTCCTTCGACTACCGATTATAATGGAGTATGGAACGGATATTATATCGATTTCGAGGCAAAGGAAACGGAAAGCAAAACTTCCTTTCCACTAAAAAACATCCATGACCACCAAATCAAACATATGCAGGACGTTATTGCACAAAAGGGAATTGCTTTTTTTATCGTTCGCTTTACAACGCTTGAACGTACATTTGTTGCTCCTTTTCAAATGGTTGAAGAAGCGTGGCGAAATATGGACAATGGTGGTCGCAAGTCGATTCCGCTTGCTCTATTTGAACAAGTAGCGGAGGAACTACAACTCGGGCTTAGCCCCCGACTCGACTATTTGCTAGTCGTTAATAAGTTTGTCGCAAACAATTAGTTTGTGAAAGTGAGGAGATACAACGTGACACAACAAAAACGCACACGTGAAGATATAAAAAAAGCACGTGAATTACAAAAGAAAAAACAACGTTCACCTATGAAAATATGGTTCAAAAGAATACTTTTAGCCGTTGTTACACTCGGCATCATCGGCTTTTTAGGTGGGGCTAGTCTATTTGCTTATTATGTAAGTAAAGCACCTGAACTTGATGAAGAATTATTAAAAGACCCAATTTCATCTGAATTTTATGATGTAAATGGTGAATTATTTGCTACAATCGGGGTCGATGAAAAACGGAAATATATTAGCTATGATGAAATTCCAACACAAATGGTTGATGCTATTATCGCAACAGAAGATGCACGCTTCTTCGACCATTTCGGCATAGACTTATGGCGTCTAGGTGGCGCAGTCATCGCCAACTTCCGTGACGGCTTCGGTGCACAAGGCGCTAGTACCATTACACAACAAGTCGTGAAAAATTCATTCTTTACAAATGAGAAAAGATTAGAACGTAAAGCACAAGAAGCATGGCTAGCAATTCAACTGGAACGCAAATATTCAAAAGAAGAAATTTTTGAAATGTACTTTAATAAAGTGCTCATGTCAGGAACGGTGTACGGTTTTGGTACAGCAGCAGAGTACTTTTACGGTAAAGAGCTTTCTGAATTAACACTTGATGAAATGGCATTGCTTGCCGGGATGCCTCAAAGTCCAAACAACTATAACCCAGTTAAGCACCCTGACCGTGCTGAGAAACGCCGCAATATCGTATTAGGCTTAATGGTGCAACATGATAAAATTACGCAAGCTGACGCGGATGCAGCAAAAGCAGTTGATGTAACAGCAGGTCTTTTACCAGAAGATCAACGTAAAACAAACTTAGTAACAAATTACCCTGCATTCTTAGACGTTGTGTTATCTGAGCTTGAAGCGAATGGTAATACAGAACTGCTTGCTGAAGGGATTAAAGTCTATACAACACTCGATCCACAAGCACAGGAAATGGTTGAATCTGTTATGAATAACGATAGTAATTTCCCAACGGATTCGATTCAATCAGGTGTCTCTGTCGTAGATACAAAAACAGGCGCTCTCGTTGCAGTAGGTGGCGGTCGTAATTACGGGGCTGAACGAGGCTATAACCATGCCTATGATTTAACATCACGAGCACCAGGTTCTACACTAAAACCACTTGTTGACTATGGTCCTGCCATCGAATATTTAAAGTGGTCTACTGGTGAAACATTAGTAGATGAAAAGATGAATTATACTGGCTCAAAGCAAAAAATTAATAACTGGGATAATAAATATTTCGGTGCCATTACAATGCGAGAAGCATTATATGCCTCTCGTAACATACCAGCCGTTAAAGCTTTAAAAGAAGTGACAACTGATAAAGCACAAGAATTTATTTCTAAATTAGGTATTGACGTAGATTATTTAGTAGAATCTGATGCAATTGGTGGTGGACGTGTTAATATCTCCCCTATCCAAATGGCTGCTTCTTATGCTGCTTTTGGGAATAATGGGGTATACACAGATCCGTATGCCATTACAAAAATCGAATTCCGTGATGGCACATCGAAAAACTATGAACCTCAACCAACAGTTGCGATGAGCGATTCTACAGCGTATATGGTAACAGACGTTTTACGTGACGTTGTAAGTAATAAACAACATGCTTCAGGAACAGCTGCAAATGTACCTGGTGTGGATATTGCAGGGAAAACAGGGACAACAAACTATTCGGCTGATGAATTCGCTAAATATAACTTAGGTTCTTCAGCAGTACCCGATTCGTGGTTCGTTGGCTACTCACCAAATTATTCGATTGCGATTTGGAGTGGATACTCAAAACGTAGTGAGGCGATTACTACATGGGAGGAGCGTCGCTTACCTCAGAAATTGTTTAAATCCATCATGACGGGATTATCGAAAAACGTGCCAAACACTCGATTTGAACAGCCTAACTCCGTTGTTTCTGCCACAATTGAAGTAGGTACAAGCCCATTAAAGCTTGCGAGTGACTATACACCAGATAATTTAAAATCAACAGAGCTATTTGTTCGCGGTACGGTACCAACTGAAGTATCTACAAACTATGAAGCGGAAGAAATTGAAGCACCGTCTAATGTACGTGCTGAGTATAATGAAGTCGCTCAAGTGATTGATTTAACATGGGTTCATAATGAACTTCCTGAAGAGGGAGAAGGCGCTAAACCAAAAAATTACACATACGAAGTAACAATGCAAGTAGACGGCGGTGAAGCGACTGTCATTAGTATGACAGGTGCTAAACAAGTAACTGTGCCAAATATTCAATTAGGTAGCAACTATACATTTACTGTCGTAGCAATCGAAGGGGAAAACCGAAGTGAGCCTGGTAGCGTATCAATTTATATTGATGGGGCTCCTCCGACAACTGAGGAACCTGACCAACCTGATATCGAATCTCCAGAGATCGACGACGAGGAGAATCCAGGGGATGAAAACAACTGGAACAATGGCAATGGTAATGGTAACAATGGGAATAACAATAATAATGGAAATAGCGGGAATAACGGTAACAATGGGAATAACGGAAACGGGCAAGGCGGTCAGCCAGAACAGCCCCCTTCTGTAACTCCACCTACTGAACCGAATTATCCAACAGAGGATAACGCAGATTCTCAAGAATAACGATCTAAATCCCCTTTCATCAGGTAATCTACCTAATGAAGGGGGATTTACTTTTATGATTCAATCTCTACATCAATCTTTGTCAGCTATGAAGTTATAACCCATCATTGCATTTGTTAGCATGTCATAATTCAGTCCTTCCTCATTGATACATATGTTGGCATTTTTCGCAAAATACACGTCACTTTATCATAAGCATACTATACAAGAAAGGATGATAAAGGGGGGATATAATGGGGCTATTTATGAATAACAGGCAGCATCCGGAACTGTTTAAAAATACAAGTACACTGATTGAAAATAATCAAATCGAGTTTCGAAGTGATTATTTATCTGAGCTCATCAAGGAACAACAAGTGTCCAATCAGGGGATTCAGCAGGCTATTCATATTTTAAAACGTGCACACAATAAATCTAGCATGCAGCAAGTGCGACAATGGAAAGTGATCAATCGACAGTTAAAAGAGTTACAAGCATTGCATGCTCAACATGAACAAGTTGAACAACAAGTGATGGATGGGCTAAAAAAGCTCGAAAACCAAAATATGCAACTGCACACAATCATGATAGATGAACAACAAACGAAGAAAGACTTAGTAAATCAAGTCGATAGTATTCATCAATCGCATGACGCACTAGAAAATCAACTACATGAATTTACATCTGCAATTGATGAGATTGTCAATCAGTTAAATCAATACGCACAAATGAATAATGAAGTTGTTGCTCAATTAGAACAAGTTGGGACAACAAATGAACAGTTGGTAGAAAAAATAGATGAACAACACCTATTGAACAAACAACTAGCTAATCAAATTTCTACTATGGAAGAAACACAAGAGGAAATGATAAATCGGGTAGATCATCAAGAAGGACTAATGGAAAAAATATTACGTCAAACGGATCACTTACGTTCCATCCTGTATGAGCGAACAAACTTCTTAGATGAAAAAATTAAAAAAGTTTATGAGTACTTTAATCAAATGTACTCTAAAAATTCAACTTAAAATAAGAACGATTTCTTATCACATTTTTCGAATAGATCTTTACACAATAACATACTTAACTAGCAATATGTCAGATAGCTAGAAAATGAAAAAAATCCCTCAATCGCAATAATTGAGGGATTTAACTTATTTCTTTAAACGTAGTCTTGCTGCACGCTTTTTTGTTTCTTTGAATAACTCATCTAGCTGACGATAGCAAGCGTATTGCCCAGGCTTTGCTTTAATAAAGCGAAGGCGTTCTCTACCATTAATCGGGTATAATTCAAAGTTTGCATCTGGCCCTACTTCACTACTTGCCGATTCTACTAAAAGCTGTTCAAAATGGGCAATACCTTGTTCCATCAAGCTTTTCGCTTCCCCATTTCTCGCTTCATGAGCGGCATGAATTTGCGCCTCTAATGCTTCCCACTGAGCAAACCATGCATCAACCAATTCCTTTGAAAGAGCTTCTTTATTTACTTCAATCACAGCTTTACCAATCCCTTCTTCAGACGCTTTTGCCCTTCTCGACAATCGGATAGTAATGGGCATTCATGACATTGTGGGTTTTGCGCCTTACAGTGGTAGCGTCCAAAGAAAATCATTTGATGGTGGGCACGGCTCCAGCGTTCAATCGGTGTTTTCTTCATAATTGTTTCTTCCACTTCCAGTACTGAATCCTTCCACCTGCAAAGACCTAAACGCTTTGTAATACGCTCAACATGTGTATCAACGGCCATTGCTGGAATATCAAAGGCAACGGATAATACAACGTTCGCCGTTTTACGCCCTACTCCCGGTAATGTGACAAGCGCTTCACGATTGGCTGGAATTTCACCGTTGTACTCATCAATAAGCCTTTGACAAAGAAGCTGAATATTTTTTGCTTTATTACGATATAAGCCAATCGAGCGAATATCGTTTTGTAGTTCTTCTAAATCAACAGCTAAATAATCACTCGGTGTTTTGTATTTTTGGAATAAATCTTTCGTCACGCGGTTAACAAGTGCATCCGTGCATTGTGCCGATAACAGCGTCGCAATCGTTAGTTCAAATGGATTGTCATGCACAAGCTCACAATGTGCCTCTGGAAACATCTCATCCATCACGTCTAAAAAATGGAGCCATTTTACTTTTGTTAGCACGTCACTTCCCCCTATTCCCGTTCATCTAGCCAATTATAAAACATACCACTTTTTACTGGCTGTTCATATGTTGGCTGAACTACTTGTACAGAACGGCTTCTAAATTGCTCGGCATGCTGTTCTATTTGTTTGACCGATGTAATATTTTTCTTTTTCCATTCAAATAAAATCCGATCGATATAGCGAAGTGAGATTTTCCCTGCTACAACCGCTTCTTTTAATGCTGCTTTAATAATGGCGGGTGTGTGCCCATCCTTATCAAACCACATCGAAATCGTTTCAATCTCCATCGGCGATAACAATCTTCCAAATTCTTGTTCAAACATCGTAAAAATTTCGCCCTCGTCATTTTTGGCACTCATTTCAGATTTGGCCATCGCTTTTTGGTCGAGTAGTTGCATAATGCGCTCCCAAAGTGGATATAATGAATATTTTTCAAAAATCATGCCGTTGTTGTCTACACCTTGTGTAATTTCTAAAAAGCCTTTTTGAAGTAGTCGCTGAATGCGAATTGTTATATCATTTGCCGTAAAGCTCGTGCGCTTCGCTAAATCCTCGGGTGTTGGAAATTCGATATTTTCCTCAAAGAAGCTTAACAGATGCATAATTAAAACTGCTTCATCATCTAGTATACCGAGCTCTTTATATGTTTGGAAAAAGAAGTGTGGTACAGTAACATGTCGTTGTTGTGTCCATGAACGGAGTCGGTTGTAATCATTATTCATTTTGTTAGACTCCTTTCTTGTTACAGAATAGAAAGCGTCCGAAACCACATTCGGACGCTCTCTTTTTTCTATATCTCGTCTTATTACCTGCAATAGGTCATTTTCACGTTTCATTAAGGATATAAACGATTTAATAAACGCGGGAATGGGATTGTTTCACGAATGTGCTCCGTTCCTGAAATCCATGCTACTGTACGCTCTAAGCCTAAACCAAAGCCCGAGTGCGGTACAGACCCCTGTTTACGTAATTCTAAATACCATGCGTATGCATCCATTGAAAGATTATGCTCTTCCAGACGTGATTTCAATAAATCATAGTCGTGAATACGCTCAGAACCACCGATAATTTCACCGTAGCCTTCTGGTGCAATTAAGTCCGCACAAAGTACAACATCGTTACGCTCTGGATGTGGCTGCATGTAGAAAGGCTTAATGCCTACTGGGTAACATGTAATGAATACAGGCTTATCATACGCATTGGCAATCGCTGTTTCATGTGGCGCCCCAAAGTCATCGCCCCACTCGATATCATCAAATCCTTGCTCATGTAAAAATGTAATCGCATCATCGTAAGAAATGCGCGGGAACGGTGCTTTAATATTTTCTAATTTAGAAGTATCACGACCAAGGCGTTCTAAATCTAGCTTACAGTTTTTCAGTACTGATTGAACGATATGCTCCACATATTGCTCTTGTACTTCTAGGTTTTCTTCAAACTCAACAAACGCCATTTCTGGTTCAATCATCCAGAACTCAATTAAGTGGCGACGTGTTTTTGATTTTTCAGCGCGGAATGTTGGACCGAACGAAAATACTCTTCCTAACGCCATCGCAGCCGCTTCCATATACAGCTGACCTGACTGAGAAAGATAGGCATCTTCATCAAAATATTTTGTCGCAAAAAGCTCAGACGTACCTTCAGGAGCAGATCCCGTTAAAATGGGCGGGTCCATTTTTGTAAAACCATTTGCATTAAAGAATTCATATGTTGCTCGAATGATTTCATTGCGGATTTTCATAATCGCATGCTGCTTACGTGAACGTAACCAAAGATGACGGTTATCCATTAAAAACTCTGTTCCGTGCTCTTTTGGTGTAATGGGGAAATCTGTCGCCGCATGAATGATTTCAATACCTGTTACGTTCAGTTCGCAACCAAATGGTGAGCGCTCATCTGCTTTCACTTCACCCGTCACATACATCGACGTTTCTTGTGTTAGCCCTTTAGCTGCCGCAAATAATTCTTCCCCTACTTCTGCTTTTACAACAACGCCCTGTACAAAGCCAGAGCCATCACGTAATTGTAAAAACGCAATCTTACCGCTTGAGCGTTTGTTTGCTAGCCAAGCACCTAGTTTGACTGTTTCGCCAATATGCAAAGGCATATCCTTGATCATAATTTTCTTCATACAATGTCCTCCAAAATGAGAGAGCAGTAATTAGTCTTGCCATTTGGATTTTACAAATGTATCAATCCGACGAACTGCTTCCTCTAGTAATTCTAGTGATGTTGCATACGATAAGCGAATTGTCGCATCTGCACCAAAGCCTGAACCTGGAATGACTGCTACATTTGCTTCTGTTAATAGAGCAGCTGCAAATGCATCTACCGATTCAAAGCCTGTTTTCGCTGCTGCTTCAGCCACGTCCGGTAATAAGTAAAACGCACCTTGTGGCTTTAACACTTTAAAGCCAGGAATGGCAGCAAGCTGTGGGTAGATTTTCTCTAGACGAGATTCAAATGCTTGGCGCATTTCTTCTACAGCATCTTGAGAGCCATTATATGCTTCAACCGTTGCATATTGTGCTGTTGTTGTAGCATTCGAAGTTGAGTGTGAAGCAAGGTCTGTCATTGCTTTAATAATATCAGCGTTACCTGCTGCATACCCGATGCGCCAGCCTGTCATTGAGTGCGATTTCGCTACACCATTTACAACAATCGTACGCGCTTTAATATTTTCTGACAATTGAGCGATCGAAAAATGTTCCACACCATTGTATACAAGTTTTTCATAAATTTCATCTGATACGATTATAATATCTTTTTCTTCAGCAACTTTTGCTAATGTTTCAAGCTCTTCACGAGAATAAATCATACCTGATGGGTTTGATGGTGAGTTGATGATAACTGCTTTTGTTTTCTCTGTTACCGCTGCTGCTAATTGTTCAGGTGTAATTTTGTACCCTTGCTCAGCAGTGCCTTCTACATAAACTGGTACGCCACCTGCTAATTTCACTTGTTCTGGATACGATACCCAATATGGGATTGGAATGATTACTTCATCGCCTTCGTTTAGGATTACTTGGAATAATGTATATAATACGTGTTTTGCCCCAACACCGACCATAACTTCATTTGCTTTGTATGTAAGGTTGTTATCACGCTGTAATTTATCAATGATTGCTTGTTTTAATACTGGTAAACCGCCTGCTGGTGTGTACTTTGTTAACCCTTTGTTCATCGATTCGACTGCAGCGTCTAAAATATTTTGTGGTGTATTAAAATCTGGTTCCCCAGCACCTAAGCCGATCACATCAATCCCTTGCTCTTTTAGCTCTTTTGCCTTTGCTGTAATAGCTAAAGTTGAAGATGGTGTTAAAGTTTTTACTCGATTAGCTAATAATTGTTTCAAGAAAATCTCTCCTCTATAAATTCAATATGCGTTTCCACCATTGCCCGTCTTCAAACAAAATATACACATAATTTAGCTTATCTGCGTCATTCGTATAAGTAATTTCCCATACAGCGCCTGCTTCCTCATAGCCTAATTTTGTATGAAGTATTTCTTTTACATTCGTTTCATTACGTAAAACCGATAAAGCTTGTTCCTTTGTAATACCGTCTTGCAAATATACTTCCTGAATCAAATCCTCTTCTAAGCTGATTGGAACAAATATTGCTTTTTCCTTACCGTATTCATCTACCCCGAATACCGTAACATACGGTTTATTCCCATTATAAACATAACTATTTGAAACAATTGCAAGAGACTTCGATTCGATGGCTAAATCCTCTGCTTTTTGTTCCCATTTATTAAATGGAGCATCGGCTTTCCAAAGGACTAAAGAAACGATAGCAAGACCTAACGAAATCATAAATATGATGCCGAAAATGAGCCAATTTTTCATCGTACCACCTTCTTTAATCTATATGCCGAAAAATATTTATCTAGTCGCTTCATCTTGCTACCCTGCTTTCTTTCCTCATCGTTCATTATTATACCAATCTTCAAGTGCTAATACCATATCCCGCAGTGATAGTTTTTGTACAGAAATCGGCGGTAATGCATGGATAAACTCATGTCCGTAAGATTTCGTTTCAATTCGTCGATCTAGTACAATGAATACGCCTTTATCTTGTGACGAACGGATTAGGCGACCAAACCCTTGCTTAAATCTTAAAATAGCTTCTGGAAGAGAAAGTTCAGTAAATGAATTTCTCCCTTGCGCCTGTATATAATTAGCACGTGCTTTGAATGTTGGCTCATCTGGCGAAGAAAATGGTAATCGCACAACAATGACTGACGCAAGACCGTCCCCTGGTACATCTACCCCTTCCCAGAAGCTATTTGTACCAAATAAGACAGACTGATTGAACTTTTGGAATGCTTTTAAAAGACGCATGCGACTACCTGGTGTCACACCTTGGGCAAATACCATATACTCATCAAGAAGCCCACTATCTTGAATAAGTTCTACTGTTTCACGCAACATTTGTTGTGATGTAAATAAGACGAAACAGCGTCCATCTGTCGTTTTTACTGTACGTGTCACCGCATGAGCAACCGCTTCAATATACTCTGATTGACTAACCGTCTGAATATCTGGCATATCTGTTACCACAAATGCTTTAGCCCCATTAAAGTAAGTAGCTGGTGCTTGTAATACTTCTAGTGGCACATCGCGTGCAATACCTAGTTGATCAGTTATAAAATGGACATTATGCGGTACCGTCATTGTGCCCGATGTCCAAATAATCCCTACCTTTTCTCGGTATGCACTAAACAATCGTTCAATGGTGGATGTCACTTGAATCGGCTTTTTCAGTAGTTGAAGGGAGCTTGGGATACTTCGTCTATCTAACTCAATCCACGTTGAGTACTCGGTATTGGAACGTAAAAATACATCATCCCACTGTGCAATCGCTAATTTGTATTCTCGTATCCAAAAGCGCCACTCATCTAAAATAAATACATGTTCCGGTGCTAACTCATCTACACTTTTTTCGAATTGTTTCCCTACCTCTTCTGCTGCATCAAGCCAACGTTGTACCATCGTAGAAAACTGTTCAAATTGTTGACGGTCAATAGCTAGTTGCTCTAAAAACACTGTCGTTTTCATATCATGCTTATTTGAACGTTTTAATTGTTGCATCAATAAATGTGTAAGATGATGCATTACTTGATCAAATTTCGCTAACATTTGCATAAATAGTTTTTCTAACTGCTGCATCACTTGCATTGGTACACGATGCGTCTTTAATGCCATTCGCTGTAATTTATAAAACTGCGCTTCATCCGTGTATACCCCAATTTGTCCAAAAAGATATTTCCAGTTTTTAAACGAAAATAATTTTTCGTCTTGCGTAATAGCAGCTTGCACAAATTGATGTGCTTCATCAATAATCCACCCACCTATTTGCTCAAAAATAGGCATTGGACGCATCAAATCCGCTAACAGCATCGCATGATTTGTTAAAAGTATATCTGCATACTTCGCTTTTCGTAACGCGCGTTCATAATAGTCAAAGTCAGACTGTAGTAAAGTTGAATTTTCGTTTTTGCGAATTTTATTCAGGAATAGTTGTCCCCCACCAGATACATTGATTTCATCCAAATCGCCTGTTTCCGTTTTAGTTAGCCACACAAGTACTTGTAAAATAATCAGCGTCTCATCATAAGAATCATCTTGCATCATATATTGCTGAGAAAAACGTGCTACGTCCACATAATGACTCATACCTTTTAGGAGCGCAATTTTTACCGATTCTCCTGTGATACGTTCAAGCCTTGGAATTTCCTCTTGTAATAGCTGATCCATTAAGTGTGATGTATACGTACTAATTCCAACCTTACATGTCGATTTCCTTGCATAATAAAACGCAGGAAGCAAATACGCTAGCGTCTTTCCGATACCTGTTGAAGCTTCGATGACCCTTTCTTGCTTATGGTTTAAGCTACCCCATACAAAATCCATCATTTGAAATTGTCTTGGACGCTCCTCAAAGTTTGGCACGGTTTCCTTTAGCTTTTCTATTTTTTCAGTTCGAGTAGCGGGATAATTCACTACTGAATACGAATCTTCGCCTCCAACGTGTAACTTTCGCATCGCTAATTGATGGTAAAAAATATAATCTTCATAGTGTTCCACTTTGCTACGTTTTAATTGAAGTGCTTCAAAAAATAACTGTGCTAAATTAGACCTTAAACGAAATGAACGCTTATGTAGCTGTTGCAATGTTGGTAAAGGGAAACGTAGTAGCTCATCCCAGCATGTTTTTAATAGCTCTGCCGTCGCTTTTGCATCAGCATCTGCCCGATGAGCCTTTGTATGCTGAATCCCTAACTCATATGCTAAATCCCCTAGCTTATAACCTAGTGCTGTAGGAAATACAATTTTCGCAAGCTCCACTGTATCAATCACTTTGCCATGCCACTGCGAAAGTCCTGCACGTTTAAACTCCGCCTGCAAAAACGATAGATCAAAATCCGCATTATGGGCTACAAAGACGGCCCCTTCCAACAACTCATATATATAATCCGCATGTGCCTCAAAAGGCAAAGCATCTCGCACATCATCATCCGTTATATTGGTTAAATCTTGAATGAAAAGCGGGATTGGCTTCCCTGGGTGAATGAATGATGTAAAAGTCTTTTCAATACACCAATCCTTCATGATGACAATTGCAATTTGAATCATCCGATCTCCGTTGGCTGGATGATGACCCGTTGTTTCTAAATCTACAATTGCGTATTTTGGACTTTCCACCATTGCTCTCAACTCACTATCCTCATAATTATATGCGCATTTTATCATAGAACATACAGTTCGGTCATGCTTTACATACAGGTATTAACGTTTTATAAAAAAATGGATGTATTAAAATAAAGATATATTTTAAATACATCTTTATAGTATAATAAACAACAATCTTGAAATTACATCGTTTTTTAGAAAGGAGTCATTGGAATGATGAAACTAAATCATTCATTAACTTTCCAACTCGGCACAATCATTGCGGGCATACTGATTGTCATGCTTGGGATTACCTCAATTGCTACATATATAACAGCTTATAATAAATTGTATGATGCTGCCGGTATAGAGGCATATGGCTGCGCTAATATTACAACTGGCTTGATCAACCCACAGGATTTGGAACAGGCGCTTACAGGAAACCGTGCCGCAATGGACAAAATCAGTAGTGACCTCAATTGGACAACAGGTCATAAAGATATTTTTGAAACACAATATATTTTATCGCTTGACGGCACACTTATCGCACTTGATAAAAATCTTGCCGAGAAAGGCTTTACGCCAGGTGACTCCTTCCAAACGGATGCACAAGCTATTGACATGTTGCTTGATATGCATCATCCAACGTATTCAGAACCGTATACATTTGGGGACATGGAGCGTCTATCTGGTTATGCACCGATTTATAAAGATCATGATCCGACAAAAGAAATTATCGCCATTAATGTCATCGATTTTAATGCTAACATCGTAAAAGAGCGTACATGGGATGTTGTACGTAATGGCATTTTAATTAGTTTCATCCCTATGCTGATCGCTTCTATTTTTACCGGCTTTTTAATTCGCCGTAAAACAAAGCTCATTAGTCAATTAATCGAACAAGCAAAACAAATTGCAGATGGAAATTTAGTTGTCGCTAAAACAACCGTCAAAGGAAAGGATGAAGTAAGGGACTTAGCGCGTACATTAAATCAAATGAAGGATAACTTGCAACATATGTTGTTAACAATGCAATCCACTTCTCATCAATTAACAACGAATGCAAATGAAACGGCTAATGCCATGAATGAAATGACAGATGCTGCGCAAACCATTGCACATAGTATGGAGGATGTAACAGTAGCCGTAACGAGTGGCATGCATCATGCAGAAAACGCATCCGGCATGCTATCCTCACTTGCACAAGATTTACAAACGATTAAAGCAAAAGCCGATGAAACAGTAGAAAAATCGAATCAAACGATGCAAATTGCCATAACAGGTGAACAACGCGCGAAAGAAACACAAAACGATATGACTTTAATCCGTCATAGTTCGAATGAAGTACAGCAAACAATTGAAAATCTCGTTGCGTCCGCCACGAAAATCCAAGACATTACCACTTCTATTGGAGGTATTGCAACACAAACGAACCTTTTAGCATTGAATGCTTCCATTGAAGCGGCTAGAGCAGGTGAACATGGAAAAGGTTTTGCCGTTGTAGCGGAGGAAGTTCGAAAGCTAGCAGAACAATCGAATCGAGAAGTATTAGAAGTAGAAAAACTCGTTCAAACTATTATGGGGCTTATTGAGCAGGTGACTGCTTCAACAAAAGATAGCACACAATCAATCGAAAAAGGGACGACAACAGTGCAGTTAACTGCTCAATCACTTAGTGATATTTCGTCCGCTGTAGCCGAAACTGTCAGCGCGATTACAAACATCTCAAATTTAATAACGGTAGAAACAGCGAAATCCGATCATGTTGCTCAAATGATTGAACAGCTAACAGAAGCGATTCGCGAAATTGAGAGCACAATGTTAAATATTTCAGCAACGATTCAAGAAACAACGGCTAGTATTAATGAAGTGACACAAGGTTCAACTAAAACAAATCAAATGGCACAACAATTAGAAACATTTGTCGGTACATTTAAACTAAAAGAATAATAACCATTTTATATACTAAAAAAAGCGCGATTACTTTGTCTAAAATTAGACTAGTAATCGCGCTTTTAAAACAATCGTCCATATAAAAATTAGAAAAACGCACTACATAAAAGTAGCACGTGTTAACGTTTATGTAAATCGAGCAGGGGCTCATCTTCCCTGCTCTAAAATCAAAAACTCCCTAGCAAATCCGTGCTATAAACGGGAATTTTTGTTGTAAAGTAAAAACTTTACATAGGTTGTTTGGCACCTGAATTTCATTATAACTAAAAGTTAATAAAACTTCAAGGTGTAGTAGTTACTATAATGAAAGAAAGTATGATTCAACACTAAAATCTACTGCTTTCACGAAGCATGCTTTTCTTTTTTAAATACCCATTTCCGCTGTACAATAAATGCAACAATAAACAACGTAGTATCTACAAGTACTTTTAGCAGTACTTCGCCGTTGTGTAGCCATTCACTATACAACAACTGCACTAAACTAGCTGAAGTTAACATAATGAATACCGCTAAGACATAATACCTGTAAAATGATTTTTTTGAGCCGCTCTTAAAAACAGCATGGCGATTTACATAATAATTAAAAAGAGAAGATAAGAGACGAGCCAACACCGTTGCAATCACAATAAACGACATCGGGGCAACAATTTTAAATATTTTCGCAAAAAGGAAAAATAGTAGTATATCAATTAAAAAAGAAGCCCCACTTACCATCGCATATACAAAAAACACTTTATAAATTTGGAACGAATCGTGTAATGGTCGGAAATGAGACGATTTATTACTTTCAAGATAAACCGTTTCAATCGGAATTTCTACTATTGGTATTTGTAACTCTTTTAAGTTAGCTAATATATTCATTTCATATTCGAAACGTTCGCCAGTAATCTGTAATAAAGCAGGCAAAAATTTAGTTGGAATTCCCCGTAGACCGGTTTGTGTATCACTAATTTTTGTACCAATAATTAGCCGATAAATAATTTTTGTGCATTCATTGCCAAATTTAGAGCGGAACGGAATATGCTTTTGCGAAAAATTACGTACACCTAACAGGAGAGCGTCCGCTGCCTCATGCAGCGCGTGTACAAGCTTGATAATGTCCTTTGTCAAATGTTGACCATCTGCATCAATTGTAACAATTGCCTGCAAGTCTGGGCGCTCATTTAGCACATAATGAAAGGCTGTTTTCAGTGCACGCCCTTTTCCTTGATTTATTGCGTGATGTAATACGGTTACTTCCGGAAATGTTGCTAGCTTATTAAAAATATAGCTGGCATCACTTCCATCATTTACGATAATAATCGGACCTTCATATACTCGTCTTAACTCTTCGATGACGCGAATGGTCTTTTCATCGGGTTGATATGCCGGCATAACTATTCCTACTTCTTTCATCATGTCACCATCTTTCAAAGCAATTACACCTTGGAGTCATTGCATCCGAAGGCTTGAATTTCTTATTCCCAGTAAAAAATAGTCATGATACACTATTAAATAGTTTATTAATTTTCGAGGAATATTATGCGCACTCAACTTATTTGTTTACTTATATTGTTACTAGGCTTGCCACTTTTTCTGACAAATTGGTTACCTAGTACTAATCATGATGATACATATGTAATCGTTTTAGGAACAAAATTAAATAAAGACGGCACACCTTCTACCATGTTAAAAAATCGGTTAGATGCCGCCCTATCTTATAAGGATGATGATATTAAATATATTGTCAGTGGAGCTGGTGAAGCAGAAGCGATGCGGGACTATTTAATACAGAAAGGGGTAGATGAAAACAGTATTTTAGTAGAAAAACAAGCAAGGAATACATATGAAAATATACTAAATTCTATAAAGCTTGTACCAGAATCTATTACTTCCTTTACTATTATCTCAAGCGATTTTCATATTTACCGCGCACAAGCCATAGCTTCATCGCTTGGGTACACTGTAAATACGATTGGGGCAAAAACACCACTTATTGACCGGGGCTATTGGCAATTTCGCGAAGTTATGGCAATCGGGAAATATTGGATTATCGGAAATTAAAAGGCTATTTAAAATAAAATTCAAATAGCCTTAAAACATACGAGGTAAAAATTCGGATTTAAACGTAGCATTTTTTCGTAACCATACTTTTAATATATCGCGATGTGTAAGCAATTTACGACGTCGTTTAAAACGGCCTTTCACTTCGATTAAACTTTCAAGTAACACCCTCGTCTCTGGCAAACATTCTATCGGATCGACCAACACATCTAATTTGTAATCAATTAACTGTGCTGCTTGTACAGAAGCAAGAAGTCTAGCAAATACTTGGCCCATCTGTACAATTTCTTCTTCTATTTCAAGCTCCATCAGCTGATATAATGTATATTCTATTTCTTTTTCTAGTTCAGTCAAAACATCGCCCCCTACCATCTCATTATAACAAGAAAAAGAGCCTGTGAAAAATTCACAGGCTGTTACAAATTATAGATGAATTGCTTTACCAAATACAGCGCTTGCTGCATCACCAATATGTTCACTTACCGTTGGATGTGGGAAAATCATACGAGCAAGGTCTTTTACGGAGCCACCTGCTACTTTTGCAGCTAACATTGCATTAATCATTTCTGTTGCGCCGTCCCCAACAACACATGCACCGTAAATATCGCCTTCAGGACTTGCTACGAATTTCATAAAGCCTTGTGTATTCCCTTCGAGTAATGCTTTAGGATTTGTCGGTAAATACATTTTTGTAACGATAGCGTCAGTTGGTGCTTCATGCTCTAACATACCGAACGTCGCAATTTCAGGATGCGTATATACACAGCGTGGGATCTCCATTTGATTAATAACACGTGGTTGCTTCCCTAACATATAATCCACTGCATGAATACCTTCTGCAGAGGCAGAATGTGCAAGTTGGAAACCACCAACTAAGTCGCCAATTGCAAAGATGCCTGGGATGCTTGTTTCGTAATGGTTATTTGTCCAAATTAAACGCCCATCCATTTGCAGTTCAAGTGCTTCTGCAATTTTACTATTCGGACGACGCCCTGTTGCAAATAATAAATTATCGTATTGAAATACCCCGATTGATGTATGAATTTCATTTCCTTTTATTTCTTCAAAGGCGAAATCTGTGACCAGCTGAATACCTAACTGCTCCATCTTCTCTTTAATAATCGGTCTTGCATCTGGCTCTTCTGTTTGCAAAATATCTTTACTATGATTTAATACCGTTACTTTTGTCCCCATTGGAGCTAGCGCAAACGCCATTTCGATTGCGATAACCCCACCGCCAACGATTGTTAACTCCTTCGGTAGCTCTTGGATATCAAAAAATGTATCCGTTGTATAATAATTCGCTGTTTCAATGCCTTTAAATGGCGGCACAAACGGGCGGCTACCTGTTGCTAAAATGACATGTTTCGCTTCAAATACGTCATCATCTACGGTTACTTTACGATCCCTAGAAACAGATGCTTCCCCGCGATACATTGTAATTTGTGCTTTTTCTACAAATGTTTCAATGTTATGTAGTAATTCTGCTACTACCTTGTCTTTCCGTTGCATGAGTTTAGGGAAATCAATATTAATCGTCGGTACGGTTACACCCCAATCTGTACCACGTCTAATTTCTTGCACTAATTTACTATGCTCAAGCATAATTTTAGATGGAATACAGCCTACATTATAGCAGGCACCCCCTACTTTGTTCTTTTCAACAAGCGCCACTTTTAGACCGCTTTTTGCCGCGTGAATGGCCGCTACATATCCGCCTGGTCCTGCACCAATTACCGCCAAATCATAAATTTTCATTATGTATTCACCTCATTGTTAACGATAACATTTGCTGATTTTGTTTGCAAAAGTATTTTACAAAAAACTGTAAATTGTTCATATCCTATCGAAAATGTTACCGTAAACAAAAAATCGACTCCTCATTTAAAGAAGTCGATAATCATTTAGATCGCTGCGACAATAACACAAATCCATGCAACAAGCTGTAAAACACCGCCAATTGGTGTAATAGCCCCAAGTTTACGAATGCCTGTTAACGATAAAATATATAAGCTGCCTGAAAAAATGAGTGAGCCTATAAACATGCACCATATTGCCGTTGTTAAGGCACCCGATTCACCTAAAATATCAATTAAAACACCAACTAAAATTAACCCTAGTGCGTGGTACATTAAATAACGACAAGCCGTCTCCCAATTATCTGCATATTTCTGCTCCTTAAACTTGTCCTTTAATGCGTGTGCACCGAATGCACCAAAAGCAACTGCTAAAAATGCCATCGCTGCTCCTAAAATAATAGCTACTTGCATCGTTTAATCCTCTTTCTATTTCTTGTTATTCATATATAATACCACATCTTCTGTCGTTGGAAGGGCTGTCATTGCGCCTACCGCTGTACAAGTTAAAGCACCGACGATATTGCTAAATTGTGTTAGTTGCTTGAAATGCTGAAAATTAAATACTTCTAGAGTCGGATAATCAGCAAACTGCTTTAACATCGCACCGACAAATGCATCACCAGCACCTGTCGTATCGATTGCTTGAATGTGGATACTTGGGATCAGGGCACACTCCTCACCGTTCGAAATCCACGTTCCTTCTTGTCCCTTCGTCACAGCAAACCATTTCCCATGAGGTACTGGTTTTCCGTATAATGCAAATTCCTCTTCGCTCATTTTTATGAAATCGGCTAGTGCCACACAAGCATCTGTACGCTCACGATAAACCTCTTCTCTTCCTGCCCACAAATCTGCGCGAAAATTAGGATCAAACGATATAAAAGCACCGCGTTTTTTCAACATATGCATGACTTCCATGTACGTGTCATAAAATGGACTTGAAAGCAGTGCTGTTGCTGAACCAAAATGCGCAATTTCGACATTCAACTCTTGACGATCGATTTCACTCATTACCAACGTTTCATCTGCCCCACGGTTAAAAATAAAATCACGTTCACCACCTGAAATACGCGATACAAATGCCAATGTTGTCGGAGACTGTCCCTTTACTAACATTGCAGTATCAACTCCTGCTTCTACTAGCGTTTTTTCTAAAAAGGCACCAAATGCGTCATTTCCTACCTTACCGCAAAATTTTGCCTGTCCACCAAGTTTAGCAATAGTTGCACAAACATTTGCCGGTGCTCCACCAGCTTGCTTTTGAAAATGAGTAGCCTCTACTAAATTTACATTCATTTCAGAACAGAAAAAATCGATTAATAGTTCCCCTATGCATAATATTGTTTTCACAAGATCACCTCTCTATTTATCTTACTTTGATTACTCGCAATTTAATAGTTCATAATGAGCAAAAATACATCCTAAAAATACCAAGTAAATAGTAAGAGATATTAAAAGAAATTGATATCGTAGCCTCCGCGCTTTGCCACAGCCTGCACAGGAGATCCAAACAGGCATGGCCTGTTTGGATCTCCTGTTACGGCTTCTGTGGCTATGGCGCACTACGGCAAAAAAAGTGAATGCTTCTCGATATTCTAGAAAAATCATTCATCTTCTCTATTCATAAATCATTTTCTTTCCATTTGTACGTATAATCGCCTACTTTCTACTATAATCAATGAGGATATTTCATTAATTTTTATTGAACACTAGTTGCTTGTAGTGGAGGCACGAGACCATAGCTGTATACTTAACAAATTGAGGTTGAAATCTCCTTTAAGTTGGTAAAGATAACTAACAC